>JASFJX010000053.1:0-11244 GCA_050119385.1 Candidatus Thiodiazotropha sp.
CGCTAGACCGGTCTAGCATCAAGGCTTTCTCTCGTTTAGAGAAGGCCAGCAGTGATTCGTTGGATGAAGAGACAAAAAAAGTAGAGGATGTGCTCTTCTGATCTGGACTTCTGGACTTCTGGACTTCTGGACTTCTGGGCTACTGGGCCAATTCTGCGTTGCACTTCTTGGAAAGGGCATGCCATTCCCGGCGAAGTGCACCTTGCCTTGGCCCAGTAGCGGGGCTCTGAGTGTTACCGAATTTACCGAGCGGCCCACTAGCCCTGGTCCGGCGTCCTCTCTGGCGGTGCTGCTAATAGCTGTATACACTGTGGAATAGGCTGGCGATTGGTACACTTATATGCTCTATTTTTCTTATGGCTCAAATATGTCAAGTAGGAGGTTGCTGAGTAGAGTGCCTTCAGCGGAATTTGTTACTACAGCAATCCTGGCCGGTCACGCATTGTGTTTTCATAAAAAAAGCCTTGATGGTTCGGCGAAATGCGATGCTTTTGAAACAGAGCGTGACAAAGATGTTGTGCATGGTGTTATCTATGAAATCGCCGAGTCACACAAGGCTGTGTTGGATCGTATAGAGGGACTCGGGCAGGGATACGGGGAGAAAATGGTTCAACTCGTTGCGCCTGCGGGTGAGACACTGGTCGCCTATACCTATCATGCCATAGTCATCGATCGTACATTCAAGCCATACCATTGGTATAAACACCATGTTGTCTCAGGCGCGCTGGAATATGAGTTGCCTGTGACATATGTCGACAAACTAAGGAAAATAGAATCGATGGAAGACCCGAATCCTCGGCGACATGCAATTGAAATGGAAATCTACCAGCTATAAACAGACAAAGATGCGTACTAAGGGAAGAATATCGTTTTGGGATGATGAAAAAGGTTATGGATTTATCGAACCAATAGGTGGAGGTAATCGCGTATTCATCCACATCAAGGCTTTTGCGAACCGAAGTCGTCGTCCAGAGAAAAACCAGGTGCTTACATTTGTCCTATCTACCGACAAGCAAGGCAGGACATGTGCGGTGAAGGCAAAATTAAAGGGTGATCATTCATCGCAGAATATCAAGAAATCTAGAGGTGTACTCTCAATTGCTGGTGCAACGGTTTTTCTACTAAGTGTTGCCATTGCTGTTATCACCACAAAGGTACCATTTTTTATATTTGCCACTTATTTGACTGTAAGCCTGATTACTTTTATTGCCTATGCAATAGATAAGTCCGCGGCTAGGTCAGGTAACTGGCGTACATCAGAAAGTACACTGCACATGCTTTCGCTATTGGGCGGTTGGCCCGGGGCACTTGTTGCCCAGCAGAAGTTGCGTCATAAATCTATCAAGCAACCATTTCGAGCTGTCTTTTGGCTTACAGTCGCGGTAAATTGTGGGGTGTTTTTATGGTTATTAACCCCATATGGGGGCATTGTTCTTCGGTCTTTACTGGCTGGATTGGTATGATGTGCAGTTGTCGCGTCGTGAACCGACCGACACGCCATCGAAACCAGTAACTGTCAGATCAAGTCACGACTACTACAGCAAGGGCCTATTGGGTTAGTGTTAACAGGCCCTAGTTAAACTGTTCTTTGATATCACTCAATTCCTTAATCAACCGATCACGTTCTTCTTTTAGTGACTCCTTCTCTTTAGATAATGCGTTCATGTCCTCGGTCAACATGTCGATGGCACTCTCATGGATCTGGTTCTCACGTGATAGTTTGTTGCCCTCCTCAGCAAGTTTCTCTGCATTTTTGAGTTTAGCCTGAGTTGCTCTGAGTTCTTCCCGTAACTTTCTGGTTTCATCATCTAAATTTACGTCCAACTGCCTATCCATTTCCAGTTGTGTATCGCGCATTCCCTTGATCTTGCGTTTCAGAAACATATTTTCTTCCCTTGCTCGCTGTAGGGCTCGGGGGTTCTCTTTCTGGTTCTTGACAAGCTCAAGTTGTTGACGGAAAGTCTCCTTTTCCTCCCGTTCTGATTCGATTCGGGTAGTAAGTTCAGCTTGTTTTGTCAGTGATTCTTTTTCTAGTTTGTCAAGCTGATCTTCTAATTGCGCATTGTTTCTATTTAGGTTCTCTTGGTTTTTCTTCAGAAAACTAATTGTTGTATCTGCTGTTTTCGCTTTCTCTTGAAACTCGGAAATTGCCTCCTTGAGTAGTTCGGTTTCCTCGCTATGCCGGCGCAGCGTAGCATCAATGGTCTCCTGTTGGTGCTCAAGCTGTGCACGCAGATTGATTATTTCCTGCTCGAGTTCGTCTCTTAAAGAGGTGAGTTCCTGTTTGGCCATTTGTGCTGCGACATCGGATTCCGCGGCCTTTGCCCATGCATCTTCATTAGACTTTAGTTCTTGCTGAAATTCTGACAATAATGCTTGATGAGTTCGCTCTACATCGGAAATGCGTTTTTCACTGTCATTCAACGCTTTTTCGGTTGTCTTCAGCAGATTTTTTAGCTTCTTACTTGTCTTGCGTTCCTGCTCCAGTTGCGTTTCATGCTCGGCCCACATTTTTCGTTGTTTGCGTGACTCAGCACTGATTGTCTTCAACTCTTTATTGAGTCTTTCGATCTCTGCCTCTAAGTGTGCCTGCTCCTTTTTGGCATGCTGCTTTTCAGCCTCCAGGGCTTGATTCATCTGATCCTGGAGTTCCTGGGATTGGGCCTCAGCTTGACGTTGCGCTTCAGCCAGCTGCTTATCCGCCTCAACTTGGTTTGCTATTAACTGCTGATTGAGATCTCCGATGTCAGATATTAAGCGCGCCTGCTCGTCTTCGGCATGTTGTTTCTCTAATGCCAAGGCCTGCTTCATCTTTTTCTGTAATGACTGGGCATCGGCATGCGCTTGCTGTTGTGCTTCATCCAGTTGTCGTTTTGCTTCAACTCGAGCCGCTTCCAGTTCTTGTTTAAGTTCTTCGACTATCGATTCAAAGCGCGCTTGTTCATCACGTGTATACTGCTTCTCAGCCTCCAAGGCCTGATTCATTTTCTCCTGCAGTGTCAGGGCATCGGCCTTAGCTTGCTGCTTTGTTTCTTCTAGTTGTCGGTTTGCTGCAGCGCGCGCTATATCTAATTGTTCGTTATATGCGTCGATTGTTGCCTCAACGCGTGCCTGTTCATCACGTGTCTTCTGCTTCTCAACCTCCAAGGCCTGATTCATTTTCTCCTGCACTGACCGGGCATCGGCTTGAGCTTGCTGTTGTGCCTCATCCAGTTGTCGTTTTGCTTCTACACGAGCCGCTTCTAATTGTTGGTTAAGTGCTTCGATTGTCGCTTCAAAGCGTGCTTGCTCATCACGTGTATGCTGCTTCTCAGCCTCCAAGGCCTGATTCATTTTCTCCCGCAGTAACAGGGCATCGACTTGTGCTTGCTGCTTTGCTTCATCCAGTTGTTGTTTTGCTTCAACGTGCGCCACTTCCAATTGTTGGTTAAGCGTTTCGATTCTCGCCTCAAAGCGAGCCTGCTCATCACGTGTATGCTGTTTTTCAGCCTCCAAGGCCTGGTTCATTTTCTCCTGCAGTGAACGGGCATCGGCTTGTGCTTGTTGCTTTGCTTCATCCAGATGTTGTTGTGCTTCAATCTGCGCCGCTTCTAAATGTTGGTTATGTGCTTCGACTGTTGCTTCAAGGCGAGCCTGTTCCTCACGTGTACGCTGTTTCTCGGCCTCCAAGGCCTGATTCATCTTCTCCTGAAGTGACCGGGTATCGGCTTGAGCTTGTTGCCGTGCCTCATCCAATTGACGGTTTGCTTCAGCGCGGGCAGCTTCCAATTCTTGGTTATGCGCTTCGAGCGTCTCCTCAAGGCGAGCCTGTTCATCACGTGTACGCTGCTTCTCGGCTTCCAAGGCCTGATTCATTGTCTCCTGCAGTGATCGGACATCGGCTTTTGCTTGTTGCTTTGCTTCATCCAGTTGACGTTTTGCTTCAGCGCGGACCGCTTCCAATTCTTGGTTATGCGCTTCTATTGTCGCCTCAACTCGCACCTGCTCATCACGTGTATGCTGCCTCTCAACCTCCAAGGCCAGCTGCATTTTCTCCTTCAGTGACTGGGCATCGGCTTGTGCTTGCTGCTGTGCTTCATCCAGTTGTCGTTTTGCTTCAACGCGAGTCGCTTCCAATTGATGGTCAAGCGCTTCAATTGACGCCTCAAAGCGTGACTGCACATCACGAGTATGCTGTTTCTCAGCCTCCAAGGCTTGGTTCATCTTCTCCTGTAGTGTCTTGGAGTCAGCCTGCTCTTGCTGTAGGGTTTCCTCTAGCTGTTGTTGTGTTTTTTTCAACCCTTTAATTGTTTTCAGGGCTTGTTCCAGCTCTTTTTTTGTGGCAGCTAAGGCGTTATTGTGCTGACGTTCGGCATCTGTTCCGGCTTGCAGGGTCGCCTTGAGTTCCATCTCCAGGTTCTGTATACGTTCAGCCAATGACTGGGCATGTTGCGCAACCTCCAAATTATTGGTGGTTTCTGCCTGCAGGCTGCTAGCCAACGATGCCTTCTCACGTTGTAGTTGTTGCCGGGAAGATTCCTTGTCCTTGATCTGCTCCTTCAATGCAGATATTTCGGCTTCTGCACGTGCTAGGTTATCGTCAGCAGAACGGTACGACTCGTTTAATTCAGTCTGGAGTTCCAATTCGCGCTGCTGGTGTTCATCCTGTAGCTCTGCTAACTGTGCTTTGTTTTCTTCTTGTGCCTTGATCAACTGCAGACGGCTCTCTTCGAGCTTCAACTCGAGAGAGTCCTGTATCTCCCGCATTTGTTCTATTTCGCCGTTTAAAGCCTCTACAGTTCTTTCTGCTCTGCTATTAGCTTCAGTCAGTGAGCTTTCCAGATCGACTCGTTCTTTACGGAAGGTCTCACTACTCTGTTCCAGTTTCTGCAATTCTGCTTTTAGATCATGACGTTGTCGGCGATATCTTTTGCTCTTTATGATCGTTTTTAAGAGTTTTGTTTTAGTGTGAGTGAGGCGTTTCCTGGCTACAAAAAGGGCTCGCTTCAGCAGTTCGATTTCAATGCGCCGCTGTGTTAGAACATCATTTAGCTCTTGAGTTGTGATATAAGAATCAGAATCTGTGAAGCTATCTAAATAGATAACATTACTAAAAGGACGTTCCAGCTGATCTTCTATCAGGCCTGGTTTACCAGATAACATTGCCCGCAGACTGTTTTCTGAGAAATGTGTGTTTCCATTTTCCATCAACAGGTGGGAAAGGCTGGTCCAACTGGCAGCTAGAGGTTGATGCGAAAGGGTTACGGAATTCATAGAATCGGAAGGATTGATATTTCTGTTCTTATCAAGTCCTCGTTCATCGAACCAAGGGGGGATATGGGTGTTAGTGGGGAATAAGGTGAGTTGTATTAGTAGCTTAACTAAATCTTTTCCGTGCAGCTTCTGGTTGTTGCCGATCTGCTGAACCAGTGTCAAGTCATGCGCATTTGCCGGATCCAGGAGTTGTAAATTCGCGCTTTGTTTCAGATTCAAATGGCTATGATTAGTGATACTGGCAGCCGGTTGGGCACTTTTGCATATACTGTCATTCAGTAGTGAAACTCCATCATCGCGTGCGGTGCGCATTTACGATCCTCAAACTTCATTTAACTTCCGCATCTGACTCCATGATGTCTTGGAAGTGGCAAAATCAATTCGCAATCAATCCTAGATTGCTTTTACAGATCAATGATGTATATGCGATCCATACGACATAAAGAACTTTCTGCCACTTATGTGATCACAGCAGCCTCCATTTTTGGAAAAAGATGACCATGCGTTTCGATCAAGGTAACGAAAAGAACCTGCATGGTGGTGGACAGCGTATCAGCTGTCTTATTTATCCGGCATAAAGGCCCATCCGGAATTAGTTAGAATTAAGGTGTAAAATTAATAGAAAACCAATGCTTAAAAAACCTGCTTAAGTTGATTAACGCCTCCGATTCACTTTATTTAAGCACTCATACAATGCAGAAAAGTGTGATATGAGTCCCATTTTTCTCTCCATGTGGTCGGCTGTATCGCAAATGTTTGGAATCTTTTAAAAAACTACGAAACACATCTAATTTTTTACATTCATTTACTTTTGAAGGGTATAGGCCATAGCGTAGTGAACCGGCATTGGGCATCTATCATGAGTTGGTATTTCCGGAAAGAGATGTGTGGCATCATTACTCTGGGCATCGATAAATATCCCCCCAATCTTTATATAACACACTGTATATATTTAAAAATTAATATTTTTTAATTGAGTCATAATCATGAAGGCGATTGTCTATTCCAAATACGGCTCACCCGATGTGCTTCGGGTTGAAGAGGTCGCGAAACCGGCTCTCAAGAAAGATGAGGTCCTGATAAGAGTACGTGCTGCAGAGGCAACCAAGACCGACTGTGAAATGCGCAGTTTCGATTTCCAGGTCAAGTGGTTTTTGCCGTTATTGAGGTTGATGTTAGGGGTTTTGAGACCTAGAAAGAGGATACTCGGGGGCTATTTCTCTGGCGAGGTGGAAGCTGTTGGTAAAGAGGTAAAGAGATTCAATAAAGGAGATGCCTTATTTGGTTCAGCCCAGCTACGCTTGGGAGCCTATGGAGAATATTTAACCCTGCCGGAATCCTTCACCTTGGTGCGCATGCCAAACAATCTTACCCATGCGGAGGCAGCGGCTGTGCCTCTGGGTGGATTGAATGCTCTCCATTTCATGCACAAGGCTAATATCAAGGCTGGAGAGAAGGTGTTGGTCAACGGTGCCGGCGGTAGTATTGGCACCTTTGGTGTGCAGATCGCCAAAACGATGGGGGCAGAGGTGACTGCGGTGGACAGCGGTATCAAGGAGGCCATGTTACGCGAGATAGGCGCCGATCATTTTATCGATTATACCCGGCAGGATTTCACCGAAGGTGGTCAGACCTATGATGTGATCTTCAGCATGGTCGCAAAAACGCCCTTTACGAAATGTATGAATCTGCTCAATCCCAAAGGGCGTTACCTGATAGCCAATCCGCGCATTGCAGATATGCTGAGATCATTCATGGTCTCTCTGTTCAGCGACAAACAGGCTATATTTGCTTTTGCTCGAGAAACCAAAAATGAGTTGAATATCCTCAAGGAGATGATAGAGGAGGGTAAAATCGGACCGACGGTGGATAGGATATACGTCATTGAAAAGGCAGCAGAGGCACATCGTAGGGTGGAGACAGAACAGAGGCTGGGATCTGTCGTTATCTCGTTGAATTAGCAGCGGTAGGTGGGTAACCGGCTATTTCTCCAGGGTATAGGCCATAGCGTAGTGAACCGGCATTGGGCATTCGACCTGAGAGGGTGGTTGAGGTAAGGGTTGTGCTGCATCAATGGCTTTACCCGCGGCTTTTCTCAATAGACTGTGTGAGCCGGTAATGGTCAATTTTGAGACTTTGCCATTGCAGGAGAGGTTGAAACTGACCTCGACTTTTCCTTCCAGGTTCCTACGCCGCGCAATAGTGGGGTAGAATTTCTTCGCTTCTATCTTGGCCAGTAATTTGGCTAGATATTTTTCTCGTAGGTCGACTTTAGGTTGAATCTGCGGAGGAGGCGGTTGCGGTTGATTTGCTACCTGTTTCTCCTCGGGAGGAGTGACAGGTTTCGTTTCAGCGATGACTGGTTTGGGCTTGAGTTTGGGTTTGCTCAGGCGTTTCTTCTTGATCTTGGGTTCTGGCTTAGGTTTGGGCTTTGGCTTGATAACCTGTTTGACAGCAGGTTCAGGCGGTTGTATGACCTCGGGGATGATTTCTGGGGTTGGTTTCTGAAATGTCAGTTTCACTAACAGCGGTGGCTTTTCATCCTGCATGGCGGCGGCCCGGGCAACCATCTTATCAGACCATTCTGTGACAAGTACAAGATGTAACAGCAATGAGAGTGATAGCGCCAACAGACGCCAGCCGGTACTTGTTTGGATCATGGCTTCTCGGTGAGAATATCAAGTGATTCAGCGCCGGCATTACGTGCTGCATCGATTATCTTCACACCCGCACCAAAGGCAGCGGCCTGATCACCCTTCAACCGGACATAACGCTTGTTGGGGGCATGCAGGGCACCGCGCAGTGTCTCTTCCAGGTTATCCAGTGTTGCTGCCCGGCCGTCCACCAGCAGGTCCCCATTGGGCAATAAGGTGACTTCTACCGTGTCATCCTCAACGCTTGGTTGGCTGCTCTGTGCCTCCGGTAGTTGTATATCGATGGCCTCGTCTTCGATAAAGTGGGCTGTTAGCATGAAGAAGACCAGCAACAGGAAGACGATATCGATCAATGGTGTGAGGTTGAGCACCTGACTGGAGCGTCTTTTGTACTCATACTCCATCGGTGATGTTCTCCCAGTGATGCGTCTGTTGAGACTCTGCGGTGACAGTGGTTTCGTTGCTACGCCGTTCAAGCAGCAATGCTATGCAGCGGCTCATTTTCAGTGCCCGACGCTCGACGCTACCCTCCAGAAAGTGCAGCATTAAGAGCAGCGGGATGGCTACCGCCAGCCCTACACCGGTAGTGATCATGGCTTCCCAAATGCCTCCCGCCAGGGCCTGGGCATCCACTTTCCCTCCCGCCTGTTCGATAACCATGAAGGCCTTGATCATGCCGGTGATGGTGCCGAGCAGACCCAGCAGGGGGGCGGTGTTACCTAGTATGCCGAGGGTACGCAAGCCAAACTCCATGCGTTGAATTTCCTCGCCCCGTACACGCTCACCGACGCCACGAAGGTCTGTAACCCCCTCATTTTGAGCCTCCACAACGGCCTGGATGATATGTGCTTCAGGTCCGCGGAGTTGGCTTAGCTGCTGTTGCTCCGTTCTGTCATCGAGTAGCTGACTGAGTCGTTGCAGCCACTCCCTGGGCAGTTGGCGCAGACGCAGGAAGAGAAAATAGCGTTCCAGTACGATCGCCAGGCCGATGGATGAGTAGAGGGCGAGAATCCAGATGACCGGCCCACCCTTGGCGAGGAGTTCAGTGATGTTCATGGTGTAATCCATCCCAATGCGGTGGCGCAACCGATAATGACGAGTAGACCGATGCTGGTGTTTTCCAGGGCGGTTCGGTGTTGTGCCAGGTGGAGTCTGATCTGATGACCGAAATGGGCCACGCCAAGGGCGAAGATCAGGGTTGGAAGCGCGACCGCTCCCAGCGCAAAACCGACACCCAGGGAGGCGCCGGCTAGTAGGCTGGTACTGGTGGCGGCGGCAAGAATTATCGTGGTCAGCGGGGCGCAGGGATTGAACGCCATGCCCAGTCCCATCAAATAGAGACTGCCTGGCAGGCTGCTATGGCCCTTAGAGGATTTTTCCTGCAGTTGTCTGTTTTCGAGTGTCACGACCTGGGTCCTGGGACAGGTCGATTGGCATCCACTGCGGTGGCGGCGCCAGAGAATGGAGAGTGCCACGAGAATCGTGGCGCTTCCCAATAGCCAGCGAACCCAGGGACCGGCAACCAGATCTTCAACCCAGAGGCCTGCCCAGCCGGCGGCACCCGCCAGCAGGGTATAGCCGCTGATACGGCCCAGGGAGAAGGGGAGCAGGGTGCGCCAGGCACCCTGTATGCCGTTGTCACTGGTGGTGAAAACAGGCCCCAGATAGGGAAGACAGGCAATATTGCAGGGACCGGCACCGAAGCTGAGCCCCATCAGCATCGCGGCACCAAAGCTGAGGCTGACCGGTTCAATGGGGATCATGACGACTCTGCCTCATTTGCAGTGGGGCGCTTCTTGAACCAAGCAATGAGATTGCTTTTCTCCCATTGGCTCTGCTGCTTCTTGCGTTGTTTGAAGTATTGGGGATCGGAACTGAACACCGGGAAGAGGGTATATTTCAGTTGTAGTACATCCTTGTCAGGACAGAACTCCACGCAACGTCCGCATAGCGTGCAGTCCTCAAAGGTGACATTGCGACTCTCCATGTCAGTGTGTATCTCACGAATATCCATAGGGCAGGCCTTTGCGCAAAGGCCGCAGCGATCGCACCGGGGTGTGGCGTTTTTGACCAGGCGTAGCAGACCGATTTTGCGAAATACCGCATGCAGCGCAAGCATCGGACAGATGCGGCAGAAGGGCTGGCGGACGGTCAGCGCAAGCGCGATCATCAGGCCGAAAAGAAAATCCGCCAGCAGCGAGGTCACGATAGTCGTTGTATTGGCGGTATTCAAATAGACCTGAGAGGTATCACCGTTTGCCAATGTGGTGAGAATGCGGCTGGGGCAGATACGACAGAATGGATCGCCCAGATCATGATTCAATATGCCCATGCCGGTAAGCAGGGGAAATGCAAAGACAAGCAGAAGCAGGATGAACCACTTCACTGGGCGAATTCGCTTGACCAGATCCTTGGAGAGCGACTCATGGCGCTGTAGACCGAGTTTTTGGCCAATGATATGGAGTATCTCCTGGAAGGTGCCCAAGGGGCAGACCCAGCCACAAAATGCCTTGTTGAGGACAACGAAGAGGAGCAGAAATGTTCCCAGGGTTATCACTGTCGGCATAATGCCCATCAGCAGATTTCCGCCATGGGCTATTACTTCTCCCAGTCGATGATCCATCTGGTGCTGAATCGGGATCAGGGTGCAGAGATCGGCACCCTGAAAATCGTAGGCGCAGCTCAGGGCGGGCAGGGCGCGACTGATCTTGTCTTCCAGATAGTAACCGGTGAGCAATCCCCCATAGACAAAAAAGATAAAGGCGCTGAGCTGTATCAGTTTACGCAGCATGGAAAGGTTTAACAGGGTACTCATTTCGCCTTCCCTCCCTTATTGTTAACACGGCCGATGAAACCACCGGTGATAAAGCCGATGCCGATTATCAGCAGACCCCAGCGGGTGGATTGCCAGTGGCTGGGATTGATTCGGTAGTCGGCATTGAGTTGGGTGGTGAAACGCTTGCCACCCTGAAGGTATTCGCTGCTGGTGGTGAACTGGCTGAGCCTTTTGTCCCTCTCTCCCTCAACCAGGTCGGGAAAGTCGTCTGGAATCCTGAACACCACATGGCCATCCGCGTCACTGATGGCTGACAGTTGAGTCCCGTTCGAGGTCTTCAACCTGACTTCGAGATCACTCACCGGCTGGCCGTTGAAACGTACCAGGAAGCCCCAACGCTGCTGTGAAAGATAACGATAGTGCTCCCTCGGGATTGGATCGGGTACGATTTCAAACTCGGTTTTCTGCTGAGCCGCCAGCTTGGAGGGACTCTGTTTGCTGGGGCGTCCATGGCGGTATTCGTAGCGGATCACCGCCTCTTTGTGATCCCCCCAATCCTTT
>JASFJX010000054.1:0-11192 GCA_050119385.1 Candidatus Thiodiazotropha sp.
AGGCTATTAACTCAATCACAAATCCGCATCTGAACGTCGATCCCGGCACGATCATCGCGTTCCCGGATGAAACATTCGGGCTAGCGGGGCTCCCTTTGGGCCGAACCACAAGCGCCATTGGTGGTGTTATGCTCGTTTGAATTAGCAACAGCTAGCCCTGCACTCGCATGCCTTGCCAGGAGTACCAATCGCAACTGTGCGACCGTCCGGTGCTACCTGTGTGTATTATCTCTGGCCCGCCTGGGCAATCTGGTTCCAGGCCACGCAATTTTTGGTTCAATTTTGCCAAGCGGTTAGATTTAACCCGCATGTTTCATCCCGATAGGGGGAGATGGCCTTACCTTAAACAAAATGGCATACAGGGTAGGTACAAAAAACAGTGTTAGAAGGGTAGCGAATCCCAACCCCGCCATGATAGTCAGCGACATGTTGACGAAAAATACATCCTGTAAGAGCGGTGTCAAACCCAGTATGGTGGTGGCTGCGGCTAACACTACCGGCCGCAGGCGGCTGACGGTTGAATCAAGAATCGCACTATATGCCTCTTTTCCCGTCGAGTTCTGTTGATCGATCTCGTCGATCAGAACAATGGCGTTCTTGATCAGCAGGCCAATGAGTGAGAGTGCGCCCAGTAGGGACATGAAGTCAAAGGCGCCCTTAAACAGCAGCAGGCCGGCTGTAATGCCGATCACCGCCAAGGGGACCGTAAGCCAGATCAACAGGGGTTGTCGAACCTTGCCAAACAGAAGGATGGTGACCAGGATCATCAGTAAAAATCCTACCGGGAGGGAACGCATCAAGCCTCCTTGAGCATCGGATGAATCCTCATACTCGCCACCCCATGAGAGGCTGTAGCCTGGCGGCAGCTGCATCGCTTCGATCTGTGGTTTCAGCTTATTAAACAGGGGCGTGGCCAACTCCTCAACCGAGTTGCATGATGCAATGATCGTTTGGATGCGGTCGCGGGAGCGTATGAGGGTGTTTTCGAACAGGGTTTCATAACCGCTTATTACCTGAGCGGCAGCTACCGATTGGTTAAGGGCCGGGCTCCAGATCGTGATGTCCTGCAAATTGCCGGGATCACGGCGCTCGGTTTCAGGGGCTCGCATCAATATTGGCAGGATGCGTATACCGTCGCGAAAACGGCCGACAGGGGTACCGTCATAGGCATACTGCAGGGCAGTGGCCAGGTGTTCCCGGGTGATGCCTAGCTGCCGGCCAACCTGTTCATTGAATACCGGGCGTATCAGTTTGACCGGCTGGCGCCAGTCATCCCGCACATCCTTCGATCTGGGATCCGCATGCATGATGGCCTGGGCCTGTTGTGACAGCCCACGTAATACAGCTGGGTCAGGGCCATGAAAACGCGCTTCGATCTTGCTGTCCCTGCCGGGGCCTATGCGCATCGATTTAATGATCGGATCGGTCCAGGGGAGTTGCTCCCGCATATAATCCTCGACCTTTTTCCATATTTCAGGAATGCGCTCCAGGGTATCGGTTTTAACGATGATCTGGGCATAGGCAGGGGATGTCTCCCGTGGATCATACACCAGGGTGAAACGCTGATGAGGACCACCGATGGCGGCGGTTGTCTGTATCACCCCTTCCTGCTCGCGGATAAACGCCTCCACATCGAGGGTGTCTTCTCTGGTCTTTCTGATATCGGTTCCTTCGATCTCCCAGATATCGACAAAGAAGAGAGGGGTGTTGGATTCTGGAAAAAAGGCCTGTTTGACACTGCCGAAACCGATTACAGCCAGCAGGAATAGGGAGATCACGGCCGCGACAGTGACCCAGCGTAACCGGATGGCCCGATCGACAAGGCTTCGGAAGAGGGTGAAGATTGCGCCACCATAGGGATCTTTGGCGTTGTCACCACCGGGTTGTCCCGGTTTTAGCAAGAGTGCGCAAAGCAGGGGAGTGGTGGTGATGGCGGTAATCCAGGAGAGCAGCAGAGAGTAGAGAATCACCCAAAACAGCGAATTGGTGAACTCGCCGGTACTGTCTGGCGAAAGGCCAATGGCGGAGAACGCCAGGATACCGATGACGGTGCCGCCCAGCAGGGCCCAGATGGTTTTGCCGACGGTTTCACGCGCGGCATCTGTCGCCCGCATACCGGCCTGGATACGCACCAGCATACCCTCGGCCACCACGATGGCATTGTCCACCAGCATGCCGAGGGCTATCACTAATGCGCCCAGGGAGATACGCTGTAGTTCGATGCCTTCCAGATGCATGATGAAGAGGGTGCCGGCCACGGTAATCAGCAGCACGGCGCCGATGATGAAACCCACCCGTAAACCCATAAAGAGCAGTAGTACAAAAATGACGATGGCCACCGCCTGTGCAACGCTGACGATGAAGCCGCCGACCGATTTATCCACCTCGGCGGGCTGGTTGTAGATCTCGATAAGATCCATGCCGAGTGGAGCGGTGGGGATGAGTTCCATCACCCGCTGACGCAGTGTCTCTCCCACCGCGACTACATTCTCACCGGCCTGCATGGAGATGCCTATGGTCAATGCCGGTCTGCCGTTGACGTAGTACATCTGGCTTGGGATCTCTATATAGGCGCGGGTTATTTTTGCGATATCCTTGAGGTAGACCAGTTTTTTTTCATCGGAGCCGATCAGAACGTCCCCAATCGCTTTGACTGAATCGAACTCTCCACTCGGTTCAATACGCAGATACTCATCGCCGACACTGGTGTTACCCGCGGTGACCACGACATTTTGGGATTCAAGGATCTGTGAAATCTGACTCGGCGATATCCCCAGTTCACCCAGCTGTGCACGGGAGATATCCACATACACCACCTCTTTTTGTGCCCCGCCGATGGATATTTTGCGGATCCCGGGTACCAGTACCAATTGGCGTTTCAGGGCATCGGCAAAATCCCATAGATCACGCCAGCTGTAACCTTCACCCGTTAGCGCCAGATAGACACCGAAGACATCGCCGAAATCATCGATAACGATCGGGTCTTGGGCGCCAGGCGGCAAGCTGCCTTTCATATCCGCGATCTTGCGCCTCAATTCATCGAAGATGTTGGGGAAGTCGTCAGCGCGGTATTTGTCTTTGAATTCGACCTGGATATCGGATACACCGGGCCTGGAGACCGACATCTTGATCTCCTTGACCTGCTCCATGCGCTGTATGGCATCCTCGACATGGTAGGTCACTTCATCCTGTACCTGCCTGGCAGACGCCCCTGGATAGTAAGTGATGATTTTGGCCATCTTGATGGTGAATGCGGGGTCTTCCAATTTGCCGATTCTCTCGAATGCCCACAGACCGCCGCCAAGCATAACTATCACCAACAGCCAGGAAATGACTGGTGTACGAACGGAGTATTCGCCGATATTCATTCCACGCCCCTGATCTCTTTTTTATTCAATTACTCTGCACGGGGTTCCGCCTGTTCCCGCATAGGCAGCAGTCTGACTTTCATCTCTTCAAGCAGAAAAGGGGTGCCGGCACTGACGATTCGCTCACCCGGTTTGAGTCCTTCCAGGACTTCAATACGGTTTCCCAGGATACGGCCGATTTTTACCTTACGGGATTTGACAGTCATGCTCTGCTCATCAATGACCCAGGCCTTGGGATCGAGATTGATATCACCCACGATTGCTGTGGCCGGTACCAGGTGGCGCTGGCTTTTTTTGAGGAATCCGCTCAGGTCGACAACGACGGTGGCGGTCATGCCCGGTAACAGGGTTACGTCATCTACCTGCTGCATGGTGTAAGTCACCCGAAAGGTCTGGGTTTTTGCGTCGGCCTTGGTGCTGACTTCTCGAAAGGTCAGGGGGTAACTTTTTCCCGGTAGATCGGAGAAGCTGACACTGACAGGTATCTGGTTACGTCTTGCCTCAGGTGATTCCCTGTCCGGTTGTAGTTCCCTGAGCTGGTTTTCCGGGACATCGAATTTTACTTCCAGCTGTGAGATATCCTGCAGATCCAGGATTACCTGCTTGGCTTGCACCTCTTCAAAGTTTTCGATATGGCGTTTGGCGATGATGCCTTTGAACGGGGCGGTCAGCTTGGTGTAGTTGAGTGCTTGCTGTGCAGACTCCAATGCCGATTGGGTGCTTTTGAATTCAGCTTCGAGGCGGTCATAGTCCATTTTCGAGATATGTCCCTTCTTGACCAGTTCCTGGGCGCGGGCATAGTCCTTTTTTGCCTTGTCGAAACTCGCTTTTCGGTTGTTGTAAGCGATCTTGTAGTCAGTGATGTCCAAAGCGGCGATCAGTTGATCCTTCTCCACATGATCACCCTCTTTCACGGAGAGTTGGGTAACCTTACCGGCCACCCTGAACGCGAGTTCCGCCTTTCTTCCGGCGTCGATTCGTGCCGGAAACGACCGCCTATCGGCGGGGCCGGCCTGTTCGACGACAAAACTCTTGACCGGGCGTACCACCTCATTGGTATCGGGGGGTGGTGGTTTATCGCACCCGCAGAGTGTAGCGGCAATCAGGATGATGCCCACAGAACAAACCCTATAATCGTGCATATTGGTATTTCCCTGACTACTAGTAATATCAAGGCTATAGTTTAGACTATATGTGCTAATGGTTGGATCTACATCCTTGGGTATTTGAATAGCACAAGCCTTCCCCATGTGTCAGGATAGTTGTCGCCTCATTAGAGAATCATGAAATAGAGGGGCAAAGAGAAAATGATGCAACCCATCCACTCTAAAAACCTTGAATACGGGGGGGCAGCAACCAAAAGATAACCATCCCGGTTTAAGCAGGTTTTTTTACCTACACGGCCGATTAATCGAGGATAATTGACTGATTGACAGACTGAATGCAGCGTGATTAACGCTGATTTCTCAGGATCAGACACAACGCCACCTCAGCATGCACTGATCCATATTCAATCTGGCTTTTGAAATGAATATGTTAGGTGAGCAATTGTCGCACTGCACCTAGATTCGGCGTTCGACGATACCCCAGTTTTCGACAAGCCGTCTTTAGCTCATAACTCGCCCCTACCAGCCCTTTGAACCAACTTTCAAAAATGCGGGTCAGAGAGCAATTTTCTCTATTATTCTGATGTGATTCAATGATGGGATCATGACTGCTTTGTGCGTTGGCGTGGTAACTTAACCATTTGTAATCACCAGGATGTTCTACCAGGGTGGCTCGTGTTAAAACGCTGTTCCGGCATCTGTAGCCTGCTGGCATTGAAATGGTTGACATTTAACCTAAATTAGAGGGTATAGTATGAAAATATCATACCCTGGAGGTGTAAATGAGCATGATTAAGAAAACCATCACAGTGACAGATCAGCAGGACGCCTGGATCAAGTCCAGGATCGCCAGTGGCGACTATGGTAATGACAGCGAATTTATCCGCGATCTCATCCGCAAGGAACAGGCGCGACTCGATGAAGCGGAAGCTATTCGCGCGGCTTTGATCGCAGGTGAAAAAAGCGGAATCGGTTCACTGACCATTGAGGAAATTCGGCGAAAAGCGAAGGCACGACTCAAAAACGATGGCCGCCTATAAATTAAGCCGCGAGGCCGAACACGACCTTGAAGGCATATACTACATTGGCTTTGTCGATTTCGGTCCTCTGCAGGCTGACGCCTATTATGAAGGACTTGTTGAACGGTTCCAGCATATTGCTGACTCACCTTTAATCTATCCTGACGTTTCGCACATTCGCAAAGGTTATCGCCGAAGCGTATATCACGCGCACTCGATCTATTACCGAATAGAATCCGACAGCATACTCATTGTACGTATTATCAAGAAGCAGGATATAAGCGGTATTTAACAACGTCTAGCGCGATGGGGTGTAATGGGTCAGGCCGATATACTTACCAGAATATCCTACGATCAATAAACTACCAATAAACAACAATAAACAACAATAAATCAATAAATTAGACACCCACTCTAAAATCCTGGCCAGTACGTACCGTTCTGTAGGGAGGGGTAGCCTACTGGCTACCTCCTACCAGATACTATTGAGCCATTGACTGGATCACCATTCAGGGGTATCTGAAAACCAGACGTAACCCAGACGTAACCCAGACACCCACGCTAAAAACCTTGAATACGGGGGACCGGAGCAGCCAAAAGATAACCATCCCGGTTTAAACAGGTTTTTTAACCTAAGCGGTCGATTTAAAGAGGATAATTGACTGATTGACAGGCTGAATGTAGGGTGATTAACGTTGATTTCTCAGGATCAGGTACAACGCCACCTCAGCATGCACTGATCCACATTCAATCTGGCTTTTGAAATGAAGATGCAACGCATGAACCAACCGATATCATGAAGTCGGTTACGCCATTCGGTGACCAATTCCGACACCGCATCACGTTCTGCGCCGCTGATAGTGTCCATTGAGCGATACCGCTCAACGATCACGGGCAGCGAAAATAAGCGTTCCCAACGTTCGATGACATCCTGCTCGCTCCAGCCGGTAGCACGTTCGGCATCGACATGGACGATAATGTGATAATTATTTTGTATCACGCTGTAAGCGCAGCTGTCGACGGAAAAGATATCCGTCAGCTGCTTGATGCGATCGACAATCCACTGTCGCCGGTGCTCATAGCTCTTGCCAGTGAAGGTGTCCACGCCACAGAGAAAGGCGCGGCGCACACAGCGAGAAACACAGTGGTAATACGGGGTGGCTTCCAGTGAAACCTGGGCTTTCCTTGGTTTGGGCATGATATCGCTCCTTGATATCGAGTATTCACACGAGAGTGCCATACCGGCTTGGATTTGGCAAATCTAGGGTGGGTGTCTTATTAACTTGGTGTCTTATTAACTTATTAACGTTAACGGGTGTCTTATTAACTTCGCTATTAACTTCGGTGTCTTATTAACTGGCTTTCACTATCGGAACTCAAGTCTGGCGATGAGCAAGGTCAGGAGACATGCGGAAGAGCGGTTGCGAATCCACTTGCGCAAGCGCCACAAGGTGAAAAATAGACGAAGCGGCTGGGTGCGTTTCCCGGTTGCCGGCATCTATGGGCGCTACGGGTTATACCAGGCTCCTACAGTAGCGGGCTGGCGCTCGGCGCATGCCTCGGTATAAAGAACATCGGAAAGCCGTGTGCGGGAAAAGCGCATGCACGGTTTGATGAGGGGGAGCAGGTGAGAGCCTGCTCTCTACTCTACCCACGGACTGCTAGATATAATGGTAATAGCAATCTAGATATTTTCAGGTTACTACTTTTGATTCGACCACTTCCGTTGATAATCATTATTGACAACTTAACCATTATTGCTAAAAATGAAAATAACCTCGACCCATAAGGAATCAGGGTCATGATGCAGAAACAATCATCTCAATCAGCATGGCAAGAATTCATTGTCGTTAGCGACGTGGACAGCCATTCCCAATGTCGCATGAAAGTCGCTGTTGAGAACGGCAAGGTCGTGGATATAGCCGGCGATCCATCCGATCCGGAATGCCGGGGAGAACTCACCCTGCGCGGTGAGCATATGCTCGACATCCTGTATGCGCCGGACCGCCTGAAACAGCCCTTAAAGCGAAGGGGTGAACGTGGTGAAGGAAAATGGGAGCCCATAGCCTGGGACGAGGCATTTGATGAAATCGCCGCCCGACTAGAGGCAGTCAAAGACAAGTATGGTACTGAAGCCATCGACTTTCATCACGGGCATTACCATTCAGGACAGTTGCTAGACGTATTTCTTACCCGTCTGGCCAATCTCATTGGCACGCCTAACGTTTCCAATCCGAGCCATGTCTGCCTCGGACCTCGCGCCTTTATCCAGATCACCTTCGATTTCGGCATTCCGGCCCCGCCCGACATCGTCAATACGAAGTGCCTGATCCTATGGGGCGGTAATCCGGAAGTCACCAACAAGGGACAGGCGCTGGCGATCGAGAGCATGCGAAAACAGGGTGCAAAGCTCATCGTTATCGATCCCAGGGTTACCAACTACGCCCGGCAAGCCGATATCCACGCCCAGCCGCGGCCCGGCACCGATGGTGCGTTAGCCCTCGGTCTATTGCATCACATAGTGGCTGAAAAACTCTACGATAAAGCCTTTGTTGAAAAATGGACGGTCGGATTCGAGCAGCTCGTGAAACATCTTGACGATTATCCTCCCGACAAGGTGGAGCGGATCACCGGTGTGCCACAACAGAATATCCGCGATATAGCTACTTTATATGCTACGACCAAGCCCGCTGCGATCAGCCCCCGTAATGCGCTCGATGAGCACACTAACGCGGCCTGCGCCATCCGCGCCATCGACATGCTGATGGCAATCACCGGTAATCTCGATATCAAAGGCGGTAATATTTTCACCATTCCGCTGTCACTTGGTTTTAACGACCTGAAGCACAATGACAAGTTACCGGCTGAGATGATAGGGAAGCGACTTGGCGCCGACCAGGTGCTCTATGCAAGGATGTCGCAATTCTACCCTTCCGCCCACACTCCGACACTGTGGAACGCGATGGCCAGGGGCGAGCCCTATCCAATCAAGGCGCTTCTGGTATTTGCGGCCAATCCGGTTCTCACCCACGGCAATACTCATCTGATTCAAGAGGGGCTTAAAAAGCTCGACCTGCTGATCGTCAGCGATTTATTCATGACACCGACGGCCGAACAGGCCGATATCGTCCTCCCTGCATGCACCTTTCTGGAGCGAAGCCGCTTCGTTACCTATGATACCCACACGGATCATGGTTGGAGCGAGCCTTTGCGTGTACTGCTGAGCCCGCGCGTCATCCAACCTCTTTACGAATCCCGTGCTGACTGGTTGATGATTTGGGAACTTGGCCGCCGACTCGGCTTCAGGGATGAGTTCCCCTGGCAACACGAAGAAGAGGCGATTGACGAGGTATTAGCACCACTCGGTCTGAGCTGTGAATTGCTTGCAAAACATCCCAACGGGCTGAAGGTGCCACTACCCTCAATCTTGTACAAAAAGTTCAAAGGCCCGGTTGGGGCTGTCATCCGCGCCGCAATGCATCACACGATGCTGCGCAACTATCCGAACATGTACCGCAAATACGAAGGTTTCATGCGCGGCTTCAACACTCCCTCCGGCAAGGTCGAACTCTATTCGAAACAACTCGAAGAGCTGGGCCACGATCCGCTACCCGTTTACCACGAACCCGCCGAGAGCCCGATCTCCCGACCCGACTTGGCCAAAAGATATCCGTTAGTGCTGATTGCCGGTTCCAAGCTCAAGCCTTACACTCATGCGATGATGCGCAATATACCCTCGCTGCGAAAAGAAGTGCCAGACAATGTACTGGAGATTAATCCGAAAACGGCGGTGGAACGTGACATTGCAGCCGGGGACCTTGTGTGCGTCGCTTCGCCAAGGGGCGAGATTTGTTGTGCTGCGGAGATAACGAATAACATCAAACCAGATGTCGTTCATCTGCATTTCGGCTTCGAAGAGAGTAATGCTAATATTCTCACCGACAATGCTGCCTTCGACCCAGTCACCGGCTCGACCGGTCTCAAATCGACCATGTGTCAGGTTGAAAAGGTCGAAAATATATAAGGTTAAAAAAGAGCAGTCGTTTAATGATTGCCATCTTGATCACGTGCTCGACCGAACGTAGAGTTCTTGATCATACAGTACCAATCTTCTAGATATAAGAACCTCAAGCCGTGGCTTTAGATCGCTTGTAGAGCGCGGCTGATAACTCATGCCGGTGATCGATAATATCCGCAGAGGTTTGCCGCAGAAAAACAATTTAAAACGCGCTTCCAGTTCATCATAGGTCAGGGAGGTTTCCACCAGCTGGTCCATAATCCACTGATCGATGATCCTGGACTGTATCGACCGGGCCGTTACGCGCACGAAATGTGGGATATCGACGTCCCCTTCCGAGGCAAACAGCTCTTTCGCCAGCTCGATAACACCCTTGAGAATCAGCAGGCCGATGAAACCAGAAGCGATGGCATCGCCATAGTAAAGCCAGTTCGCGCCTGTGCGATCGGCGATCAGTGAGAGAATGATGCCAAAAGTGACAAGCCCCGATGTCCACACATGATTTCGGGCATCAACGGCCTGGCACAGCAGCGCCATATTGCCGTGTCGCCAGCCAACCACATAATGATAGGTCGACAACGCGAACATGGTAATTCCGCATAACAGCGCGACCAGGATTGCCGTACCACCTTCTTGTACTGGCCGTGGGTCGACGAGCTTGTCGATGGTTGCCATGCCGATCCCGAAAACAGAAACAAGCATTGTGGCCAGTATAAAAAGGGAAGCGGCTTTTTCTCGATTAAACTTGATACCAAGCCAAACCAAACCGGCGGCGATCACATCGACGCTGTTGTCGATGCCATCGGCAACTAAACCAGCGGAACCCGCTATAAAGCCGATCCCCAGCTTTACGATTGACAACAGCGCGTTGACGACAATGGCGATAAGCGCCGCCGTGTTGGGCAATAGAAATCGACCGATGGACGCTTTTATCTGCTGTTCGATGATCTCGGAGTGGCGCAATCCTTCGTCCGTCAGTGCGTAACGCTCGCCATCAAACCGAACGAGTCCAGACCTTTCAGCTTTCTCAAGATCCTGCTCGATCCGCTCCAGTTCCTGCTCCGCGTGTTTCTTTCGATGTCGGCCACCGCTCATGGCGATCCGACGCAGGATCAGTCGCATCTCGTCGATAGTCATCGCCCGCTCAGAAAATTCGACCAATAGTGTTCGAAAAGGGCGGCTGAAAGTGTTTGAAATCTCAACGTGTTTCATTTCAGTGGCGCAGGCTTTATCCGAAGCGTACATCCCCAATAAAATCATTCCAAATGCAAACAGGAAATCAGCCTGGAACGTTCGATTGATCGATGTTCCCATACGCGTGAAGGGCAAGTATAGGAAAGATAACCGCAACCCCCCTACATATCAAGGCAGAAAACTGACGGCAGGATGCACTGGAATCATCCCTCTATCCAGCCTCAATCTATTCAACACCCTGGATTTCCGGTTCAATCTACCCTCTTCCACTGCCTTTTTGGCCTTCCGGATTCATTCGGGCAATAGGCCACCAGGCAACCTCTCAATTCAGTTGCCGTGGTGCATTGTGATAGTGGGTGCGCCATGACAAGACGATAACTACGCAATACTGAACGCTGGCCTCGATGCCAACTCTTTTTCTGTACTTGGGCAAAGGCTTTGATTCGATCGATTGCACCCAATACCGAGAAGTAATTTCGATTATAGT
>JASFJX010000055.1:0-11017 GCA_050119385.1 Candidatus Thiodiazotropha sp.
CCCTGGGTGTCGTGAGCAAGGTCGTCAATACAACCCTTACCGGAAAGGGTGGTTTAGCGCTGGATCTGATGGATGCCAAGGCCGTCACTACGACTATTAGAGAGATACAACCTAACTTTATCATTAACGCAGCCGCCCATACGGCGGTGGACAAAGCAGAGACCGAGATTGAACTCTCCCGCAGCTTGAATGCAGATGCGCCGGAATTGCTCGGCCAACTGGCCGCAGAATTGGGTGCTATGGTGATCCACTACTCCACCGATTTTGTCTTTTCCGGTGAAAGTGACCGGCCTTATCGGGAAGAGGATGAGGCCGGGCCCCTCGGTATCTATGGTCAGACCAAGCTAGAGGGTGAACAACGACTAATGGCGACAGGTGCCGATGCCCTGGTATTGCGAACCAGCTGGATCTATGGTAACTACGGTCATAATTTCATGTTGACCATGATGCGACTGTTCAAAGAAAGGGACCAGCTCTCAGTGGTGGATGATCAGATCGGTGCTCCCACCTGGAGCCGTATGATTGCAGAAGCCACCGCTCAAATCGTGCATCAACTGTACATGACTCCCAAGGATAGCCTCCCGCCACTGGGGATTTACCATTTGACCGCGGCAGGTGAAACCAGTTGGTATGGTTTCGCCGCTAGTATATTGGAAATGATAGGTGGTTCTTGTAACATTCAGCCCACCTCGACGGATAACTACCCGACACCTGCTAGACGTCCTGCCTACTCGGTACTCGACAATAGCAAATTGCAACAGAGATTTGGCCTTCAGCTGCCCAATTGGCGGGACTCATTGCTGCACTGCATAGCCGATCGGTTAATCTGACCGGACATGGAGCGCCTATACCATTGCGCTATATTTTTTAATTCCAATAGCGTTTAAGGGATGGTTGAATAATTAATCAAATCATAATGTTGCTGTGTATTATCAGGGTTGGCCCAATCCATATTAAGCATTGCTCCAGATTGTGAAGACATGAGACAATGAACTGACAACTCGTTCGCGGAGAACTGGCATGCCCAGAAATTGTTAAACGGATGTATGAGAAGTACTACGGATTAACTGAGAGACCATTCAGCTTACTTCCAGATCCCGACTTTTTAGTGCTTGGAAATAAGCACAGTGCAGCCTATACCGCATTGGAGTATGGCTTGGTCAGTCAGGCCGGCTTCACTGTGGTTACTGGCGAGGTTGGGAGTGGTAAGACGACCTTGATTCGCCACCTGCTCAACCAGCTTGATGAAAGTGTCACTGTAGGTCTCGTAAGCAGCAGTCATCAGGAGATGGGGGAGTTGCTGCAATGGCTACTTTTCGCCTTCAACCTGGATTACAGGGAAACGCAAAAGGTCGGCTTGTACGACCTGTTCACCCAATTTCTCATCGACCAGTATGCCAATAATAAGCGCACCGTATTGATCATAGATGAAGCGCAGAATCTCCATCCTGAGGTGCTCGAGGAGTTGCGCCTGCTATCCAATATCAATGCGGACAAGCACCAGGTGTTACAGATAATCCTGGTGGGACAACCACAGCTTCGGGCACTGCTCACACACCCGGATCTACTTCAGTTTCAGCAGCGCATCTCGGTGGATTATCATCTTCAAGGGCTCGATGAAGAGGAGACGCGCTTCTATATCTATCAGCGGCTCAAGATTGCCGGGAGCAATGAACCACTGTTTACACTCAATGCGATACACCTGATATATCGAGCCAGCGGAGGCATTCCCCGTGTCATCAATACATTATGTGACACTTCGTTGGTATACGGGTTTGCCGATCAGAAACCTAAGTTGGATAGCGCACTGGTTAACAAGGTTTTGGACGATAAACGCACTGCCGTCCCGAATCAAGCAGATATTCAACAGGCTTCCATGGCCTCAGGACTACCACAAGATACCATGGGTAAGGAGAGACGGATTACCAGCCTTAATCGTGAGTCGGCAAAGCTGCTGTTTAAGAAATTCTATAATGAGAAATAGTATTGCATTGATATTTTAGATAAGCTGCTGATCGACTCTTTGGTTTAGTGAATCAGTACTCATTCTTGATCGACACATAATCTATCTAACTCATATGTACAATTTGTAAAACAGGCTGAGTAATATCACTCTTCACTTGTCATAAGGATTGAACATTGTGTCGTATAGTTGTATGAGCTGTAGATCAAGCGTATTCCATTAGTTGCAGGAAAATAGACCGTAGGATGGGCAAATCGAAGCATGCCCATGTGTAGTGATTGATACCTGTTCTGATAGCAGCCATCACCCCAATTTTTCCTTCAAAAAACTGCAAAGTCACTCTTTGTCAGCTAGTTTCAACAATCTTTCGCACTATTTAAGCGACAGGGTGAAATATTCGGGCTGATTCGCCCGGGTCCTGGTTCCGCCCAGATACGCTATTGGACTTTGTTGGACAAGGTATACAATAAAAAGCCAGCATTTACGCTGGCTTATTGAACTTATTGGATTTCGCTGAATCTTGAATTGGTGGAGGCGGGCGGATTTGAACCGCCGTCCGCGAGTCCTCTGCCTAGAGTTCTACATGCTTAGCCCTATCTATTATGTTTAACCGGTCACTACCCGATGGGCAGGGTATATGACAAGCGATCCCGGTAAGGTTTTAACATCTCCGCCCCGGTCGAGCTTCAATGCGATCCCATGAGATATGACGCCTGAAAAGCTGGACGCATAGGCACGGCTCCAGTCAGACGGCACCCTACTGGGTATTAAGCAGCGAGTGCGTAGTTGTCGTCGTTGGCAACTATAAGTTTGCAGCTGGATTTACGAGGTCCTCTGCGCCTCGGCATGCACTATAGGTTTTGTAACCCCCGTCGAAGCCTACGTCGCCCCCAAACGGTTAGTGAATAGACATTATAGGGGATGGATAGGTTCCAAGACAAAACAAAATTAAGCATGTTTGAACAGGCGCTCCTTCTCCCGTTTCCAATCCCTATCCTTTTCGCTGGCCCGTTTGTCGTGCAGCTTCTTGCCCTTGGCGAGTCCGACCTCCAGCTTGGCCATGCCCTTCTTCCAATACATGGCGGTGGGAACCAGGGTATAGCCCTTGCGTTCAACCAGGCCGATCAGTTTGTTCAGTTCGCTGCGGTGGAGTAGCAGTTTCCTGGTGCGGGTCGGGTCCGGGTGGATATGGGTGGATGCGGTACTCAAGGGCACGATATGGGCGCCGAACAGGAAGGCCTCACCCTCTTTGAGGGTGATATAGCTCTCCTTGATCTGTACCCGTCCCTCACGCAGGCTTTTTACCTCCCAGCCCTGCAAGGCAATACCTGCCTCGTAGCGCTCTTCGATGAAAAAGTCGTGGCCGGCTTTTTTGTTCAGGGCGATTGTGGCGCCGCCGGTAGTTTTCTTTTTTGCTTTTTTTGCCATCCGGCCATTTTAATCGCGATAGAAGATTCTCACCAGAGGTGGCTTGTTAAAAGACGCTATTTTACGGAAAATGGTGCAGTTTCATGCTTATAGCATGGTATTGATCGCATATTGCATCGTATACAAGGCGGGTTTTATGGCTGAAAGGCAATCCATCCATGGTCAATGGTCCTCGAGACTGATATTTATCCTTGCTGCAACCGGTTCGGCCGTTGGACTGGGTAATGTCTGGAAGTTCCCCTATATCACCGGAGAAAACGGTGGTGGTGCATTCGTCATCATCTACCTGATCTGTATCGCTATCGTGGGTATTCCGATCATGATGGCGGAAGTGATGCTGGGTCGGCGCGGCAGGCAGAGCCCCATCAACACGATGACCTGCCTCAGCGAAGAGGAGGGCGCCAGCCGGGAGTGGTCTCTGGTTGGGTGGAGCGGTGTGGTAGCCGGTTTCTTGATTCTCTCTTACTACAGCGTGATTGCCGGTTGGGCACTCGCTTATGTCATTAGGGCTGGCGCGGGGAGTTTTACTGGTGTGGATGCGAGCGGGGTTCAGAGCCTGTTCAACGGCCTGGTCGGGGATCCCGAGCGTCTCATGGCATGGCACACCCTGTTCATGTTGATGACCATGTTCGTGGTGGCCAAAGGTGTCAAGGCGGGCCTGGAGAAGGCCGTGACCTATCTGATGCCTGCGCTCTTCATCTTATTGATTGTGCTGGTTGGCTATGCCATGAATACAGGCTTTTTTGCCCAAGGCTTCGCGTTTCTCTTTACTCCCGATTTCTCTAAGTTGTTGTATAGCTGTCAGGTTGTGGAGGGTGTGGAACAGTGCGAGGTAAGTGGTGGTCCCATATTGGTTGCCATGGGGCATGCCTTTTTTACCCTCAGCCTGGGTATGGGGGCGATCATGGTCTATGGCTCATATATGCCGAAAAAGTCCTCCATTGCCGGATCAGCGATCTTGATCGGCCTGCTCGATACCCTGGTGGCATTGGTGGCCGGTATGGCGATATTTCCAATCGTATTCGCCAACGGCCTGGAGCCGGGTGCCGGCCCGGGTTTGATCTTCCAGACCCTGCCCATCGCATTTGGCGCTATGCCCGGGGGGCAGCTATTTGGCACTCTGTTTTTTGTTCTGCTTGTGTTTGCTGCTTGGAGTTCGGCCATCTCGCTGATCGAGCCGGCAGTCGCCTGGTTGGTTGAGAATCGCAGTATGACCCGGATCAGGGCCGCTGTATGGGTTGGTCTGGTGACATGGGTTTTAGGCCTAGGCACTGTATTCTCGTTCAATATCTGGTCAGAGGTTAAGATCTTCGATAAGACCTTCTTTGACCTGCTCGACTATATGACAGCCAATATTATGTTGCCACTTGGGGGGCTGCTGATTGCAATATTCAGCGGTTGGTCGATGAAAAAGGCCTCCAGTCGGGATGAGTTCGCCATGCGGTCTGCTGGTTACACTACCTGGCGGATTCTTATTCGCTACATCTCACCCCTGGCGGTAATCCTGGTCTTTCTCAATGCCATAGGGATACTCTAGGTGCCGGTTGTCAGAAAGAGTGCACTGGTGCTCCACTCTGCACAAGAGATGTATGCATTGGTCTGCGACTTCGAGTCATATCCCGATTTTCTGCCCTGGTGCAGCAATAGCCGTTTGATTTCCCGTTCGCCGGAAAAGCTGTGCGGTGAACTCGAGGTTTCGCGGATCGGTATACGCCAGCGTTTTGCTACCTGTAATCACTTGGTGGAAAATGAAAAGATGGATATTGAGTTATTGGAAGGTCCGTTTCGTAAGCTGCATGGCGGGTGGCAGTTTACTGAGCTCCAACCCGGCGCCTGCAAAGTGGAACTCATGCTGGAATTCGAATTTGCCGGAAGTTTGATCGATGCTGCATTTGGGCGCGTTTTCAGCCAGGTTGCCAATACGCTGGTGGATGCATTCTGCAAACGTGCCGACGAGGTCTATGGGAATGGTGTCAAATGATATTTGAAGTTGCTTTCGGCAAGTTGGATGAGCAGGCGTTATTGACGGTCGAGTCGGTTGAACCATTGACGGCTAAACAGGCTATCGAAGTCTCTGGCATTCTGGAGCGGTTTCCGGAGATCGATCTCAAGATAAATAAGATTGGGATCTTCGGCAAGGTGGCAAAGCTCGATACTCTACTGACAGAGGGGGATCGGGTGGAAATCTACCGCCCACTGATCGCCGACCCTAAAGAGGCGCGCAAGAA
Organism: Candidatus Thiodiazotropha sp.; assembly: GCA_050119385.1. Taxonomy (GTDB): domain Bacteria; phylum Pseudomonadota; class Gammaproteobacteria; order Chromatiales; family Chromatiaceae; genus Thiodiazotropha. The sequence continues at coordinate 5,620 of JASFJX010000055.1, forward strand.
GCGCGCGGCTGAAGGGAAAGTGATGCGCAAGGGTGGTGGGGAGAAAAAGTAGCTGAGTTGAGTGCCGGCAGGGCCAGCACTACTCATCCTCACCGAGGCCCAGTGAGTACCAGAGTTTTTCCAATATCCCTAGATCTCCGTCATAATCGGGCACACTGACCAGCAGCTCTTTTGTCTCCTGGTTGGATTCGCTTTCATCGGCGGCTTCGATATCACCACCGAAACGTACCAGCTGGTCACCCTTGAAGTAGAGGCTGTAACGCTTGATTTCTATGGGCTCATTACGCCGCTTGACACTAAAAAGATAGTCCCAGCGCTGTTGGTGGAAGACATCAACCAGCATCGGGGAGCCAAGGGCGAATCGCACCTGGCGTTTACTCATGCCGGGTTCGAGTAAGGCAACCATCTCAGGTGTGAGGATGTTGCCCTGTTCGATGTCTGGCGAGTGGACCAGGGAGAAGTTGTCCCAGGCGCTGCAACCTGTAAGCAGGGGGAGAAGTGCGAAAGTGATGATGAGAATCTTTTTCATTACTAGTACAATCTAAAAACAGACGTAATATTAACTCATTAATGCCTAATCAGCAGCCCCAAATTTATATCAAGGCTGGAGAAGTTGTATGGACAACCAGAATATCCGTAAAGCTGGTCTCAAAGTTACGCTCCCCAGGGTCAAAATACTGGAGTTGCTTGAAACCTGCGATCAACGACATGTCAGTGCTGAAGATGTCTATAAAATGCTCCTGGATAAGGGTGAGGAGATCGGCCTGGCAACTGTCTACAGGGTTTTGACCCAATTTGAGAGCGCAGGTTTAGTCACACGTCATAATTTCGAGGGTGGCCATGCGGTATTCGAACTTGATCGGGGTGGCCACCATGACCATCTGGTCTGCGTGGTGTGTGGAAAAGTTGAGGAGTTTAACGACCCCACCATCGAGAAAAGGCAGCGCGAGATAGCCAAGAAATGTGGTTTCGACATGGTGGATCACTCATTGATCATCTATGGTCACTGTAGTAATCCCAAGTGTAGAATGGGATAGCTTAGTGCCCGGATGCCAGATCTATCATCTCCTGGGCATGGGCCAGGGTCTGTTCTGTGATCTGAACGCCGCCGAGCATCCGTGCAATCTCCTGTATCCTCTCCTCTTGTTGTAGTTTGGCAATCCCAGTCCAGGTGGTCTTTTTTTGTGTCGTTTTCTGCACCTGGAAATGGTGCATGGCCTGGGCGGCAACCTGCGGCAGATGGGTGACGCAGAGAATCTGCCGGTTAGCGGCAAGGGTTCGCAACATTTGACCAACAATCTCTGCCACACCACCACCGATACCCACATCCACCTCATCGAATATCAGGGTGGGCGTTGAGCCGCAGCTGATGGTGGCAACCTGGATGGCAAGACTGATGCGGGAGAGCTCACCACCGGATGCGACTTTGCTCAATGGTTGCAGCGGCATGCCTGGGTTGGCGGAGACCATGAACTCCACCTGTTCGAAGCCGTTGGCTGTGGCTTGCTCTGGTTGCAGTTCGTGCAGTGATACCCTGAATTCTCCCCCGGGCATTCCCAGTTGTTGCATCGCCTGAGTGATTTCACCGCTTAGTCGTTGAGCCGTTTTTTTGCGCTTCGTGCTGAGTTGTTTCCCCAATTGCAGATAGGTATTATGTTGCCGATCCACAGTCTGACTCAATTCCGCCAGTTCAATCTCGCTGTTATCCAGCCGTTGCAGCTCCTCTTCGATTTCGCGCAGCTTGTCTGGTAACAGCTCCGGTTTGACGCGATATTTACGCGCCATATCATGAAGTATGCCTAACCGCTCCTCCAGTTGTTGCAGGCCTGAGGAATCGAGTTCCATATCATTCAGGTAGTTGCGGAGTGACGCCAGGGTCTCATCCACTTGGATCAAGGCGCCGTCAAGCATCTGTTGAGGCTCGCTCAAGGCCTCGTCCAGCAGTGCCGCATCATTGAGGCGTTCCACAAAGCCGGATAGCCTGCTGCGAATGGCCTGCTGCTCTTCATCCAAGCCATCGATTATGGCCCTGCAGGTGTCGCCTAATTGCTCCTGATGACTCAGGCGCCTGTGTTCCTGTTCCAGGTTGATCCATTCATCACTGGTGAGATTGAGGCTGTTCAATTCGTTGGCCTGAAACCTCAGCAGATCGAGGCGGGATGCCCGTTCTTGTGCCGTCGCGGTCAGGGCTTCTAGTTTGCTGAGTTCCGTTTGATAATGCCGATATTGCTGGGCAACCTGCTGTGCTAGTTTGAGTAGCCCTCCATACGCATCCAACAGTCTGCGCTGATGGTTGCTCTTGAGGAGGGATTGGTGGGCGTGTTGTCCGTGTATCTCCACGAGAAGGGAGCCCAATAACTGTAGCTGCTGCAGGGGAACTGTACGGCCATTGATATAGGCCTTCGAGGGTCCCTGTCGATTGAGGCTGCGGCGCAAGATGCACTCATCCTCCTCGTCCAGTTCCTGCTGTTTCAGCCATTCAGCAGCTTCGGGAAGGTTCTTTAGGTCGAAAACAGCAGTTACTTCGGTGCGGTCGCTGTCAGCCCTGATCAGGCTGTTGTCGGCACGCTCGCCAAGGGCCAATCCTAATGCATCGATCAAGATCGACTTGCCGGCCCCTGTCTCACCTGTGAGCGCGGTCAAGCCATCCTGTAGTTCCAATTCCATACTGGAAACTATCGCCAGATTGCGAACCTGTATTTCAGTCAGCATCGATTATTTTTCGGATTTTCCGACCAGCCTAATTTAGCGCGTAGTATACTGTAATAGTCGTAGCCTTGTGGATGAATTAGGCGTATCTGGTGTTCGGCCTTGCGAATTCGGATTATCTCTCCTGGCATCGCAGGGAAGGTGGACTGGCCGTCACAGGTAATCTGCACATCTTCAGCGTGGGCCGGATTGAGATGGATTTCAATTGTGCTGTCGCCATCCACCACAATCGGGCGATTACTCAGGGTATGAGGACAGATGGGTACCATCACTATGGCATTCAACGTGGGGTATAGCAGGGGGCCGCCACCAGAAAGGGCGTAGGCGGTGGATCCGGTTGGGGTTGAAACGATCAGTCCGTCGGAGCGCTGGTCATTTACCAGCTGATCATCCACATAGGTCTCGAACTCGATCATGCGGGCAATATTCCATTTGTGCAGCACCACATCGTTGAAAGCCATGATATTTTGATGGGGTGAGGATTCATCGCCCATGCTGACTTCGAGCAGGAAGCGGCACTCCTGTTCGTATTGTCCGTTCAGAATCTCTTCAAGCCGGGCTGTCATCTGGTCAGGTGACAGATCAACCAGAAATCCGAGGCGCCCCAGATTGATGCCCAGAATAGGGATATTCTGACTGGCCAGTACTCGGGCTGCATGCAGCAGTGTACCGTCTCCCCCCACAACGATGACCAGGTCGCTATGTGAAGCAAGCTCGATTTGAGGAACGCTCGTAAGGGGTTTGCCCTTTAAGAGGCGGCAGGTACCCTCTTCGAATACGACCTCTCGCTGCTTGGATTGGAGGAAATCGTAGAGCGTCAGCAGTGTCTCCTTGACTATAGGATCGCCATGCTTGCCGATTAATCCGATCTTTTGGAAGCGTGTGTGTATGCTGTGTGGCATTGAATTAAAAATGCTGTGTTGGCTTGTATAATTCTGAATTGGCCTATAGAAACACAACGTTAGCATGCCGATAGGGCCAATCCAAGTATCCACCTCATGTATCTCAGTGCTTGACTCCCCGGAGGTGAGTTGCTAATTTTCTTGTCAATTGGCACTCGGTTGGGTAGAGTGCTAACAACTTTTCTGGAGATTCCCTCAGGTGGTGAAAAAGTCGGTTAGTGAAACCGTTGTCAATGAGCGTGCCCAGCACTTTCTCAAAGCGCTGATCGAACGCTATATCCGCGATGGTCAGCCTGTTGGTTCCCGAACCCTGGCAAAGGATACAGGTCTTGATCTAAGCCCCGCGACTATTCGCAATGTGATGGCGGATCTGGAGGATATGGGATTGGTTTCATCTCCCCACACCTCCGCTGGCAGGGTGCCCACAATAACGGGTTATCGTATGTTCATCGACTCGTTATTGACGGTACAAAATCTCAATAAAAAGGAAGTTGAGAAGATTCGAAAGGAACTTTTGGTGGGGGGGGAAGAGAGCAGCAGTGTGTTGGCATCTGCGTCCAAGCTCCTTTCCGGTGTGACCCATATGGCAGGTGTGGTGACCCTGACCCGCCGAGACAAGAACAATTTTCGCCAGATTGAGTTTCTTCCCCTATCCGATCGTCGCGTGCTCGCCATTCTGGTCACCGAAGATGGTGAGGTACATAACCGAATTCTGCATACTCACCGGGAGTTTACCCGGTCAGAACTCGACCAGGCTGCCAATTTTCTTAACAAATCCTTCGCCGGTTTTGAGATGGAAGCGGTGCGTCAGCGGGTACTACAGCAACTCAACGAAATGCGAGACCACTTTGATCAAGTCATGACTCAGGCGCTGACCATGGCGGGTGAGATGGTCAATGCCAGCGAAGCCAAAGATGACTTTGTCATCGCCGGCCAGACGAACCTGATGGAGTTTGCAGAACTCGCCGGTCTCGAACAGTTACGCAAGTTGTTCGATGCCTTTACCGAAAAGCGGGAGATTTTACATCTATTGGATCAGTTCCTGGATGCCCAGGGGGTGCAGATCTTTATCGGCGAGGAGTCCGGGTATCAATTACTCAACGGCTGTTCAGTTGTCACCGCTCCCTACCAAGTCAATGAGGAGGTGGTTGGTGTTTTGGGTGTTATCGGTCCCACCCGTATGAATTACGAGCGTGTTATCCCGGTGGTGGATATCACGGCAAAAATTCTTGGCGCCGTCTTGAAAAAACATTGATTACCCCAATATATGCGGGATTACACGCTGCAGGCGTAATCCTAATTTATCTATATTAGAGGTCAAATGAAGTGAGTGAAAAGGATCAAGTGCAAAATCAAGCAGAAGCCGTAGATGAGGCGGAAGCAGCTGCAACTGAACCAGCAGGGGAAAGTGAGATTGTCGAAGAAGTGGAGAGCTCTAAAGGGGATCAACAAGAGCTGACCAAACTATTGGAGGATGCGCGGGCCAAGGCGGATGATCACTGGGATCAACTGGTGCGTACTCGAGCAGAACTGGAGAATATCCGCAAGCGTAATCAGCGGGACCTGGAGAATGCGCATAAGTTTGCATTGGAGAAGTTTTCTACCGACCTGATTCAGGTGTGGGACAGTCTCGAGCTTGGCCATCAAGCCGCCCAGGACGAGCAGGCCGATGTGGAAAAGTTGCGTGAGGGTACCGAACTGACCCTGAAGCTCCTGGTGGATGTGATGCAAAAGTACGGTATCGTGCAAGTCGATCCTGATGGGGAGCAATTCAATCCGGAATATCA
>JASFJX010000056.1:0-10729 GCA_050119385.1 Candidatus Thiodiazotropha sp.
ACGAAGGGTTCGAATCAAAGCCTCACTATCCACCAAATAAAAAGGGGCATGAGGGACTCCCAAGCCTGGAAGCCAACTGCAGGGAGGGATTGATTCGCCAGCTTTGCTGGCTCACCCCTACGGGGCGCCTCCACTTCGCTACGGCGTCCTGCGGCGCTGCGCGCCTGGTCGAACGAAGGGTTCGAATCAAAGCCTCACTATCCACCAAATAAAAAGGGGCATGAGGGACTCCCAAGCCTGGAAGCCAACTGCAGGGAGGGATTGATTCGCCAGCTTTGCTGGCTCACCCCTGCGGGGCGCCTCCGCTTTGCTCCGGCGTCCTGCGGCGCTGCGCGCCTGGTCGAACGAAGGGTTCGAATCAAAGCCTCACTATCCACCAAATAAAAAGGGGCCCGATTGGGCCCCTTTTTATTTGGCGGAGAGAGAGGGATTCGAACCCTCGATGGAGCTATTAACCCCATACTCCCTTAGCAGGGGAGCGCCTTCAGCCGCTCGGCCATCTCTCCGGGTGTTTGATTGTGGATGCAGTCGATCCCTGTATGGGCGACTTATTTGCATCTTTTCATGATTGCGCTATCTCAAGGTTTCGAACCCTTGTTCCCCACAATCCTTCAAGGTGCTGAGATTGTACAGATTTCTTTCGCGACAAACAAAAAAACTTTACCTTCCATGGTAAAGTTCTTTTTGAGGTTATTTGTGGCCAATTCTGACCAACTCCTCTAGGACGATTCTTCCGATTGTTCTCTCTTAATACGCTCGTAGATCTCTTCCCGGTGTACGGTCACATCACGTGGCGCATTGACGCCAATACGCACTTGATTTCCTTTTACACCTAATACAGTAACCGTTACCTCATCTCCAATCATCAGGGTTTCGCCAACTCGGCGAGTTAGTATTAACATGTCCAGTCTCCATGTAGTTCCTTAATGTTTGTGGCGGCCTTCGATTGGTAAAAGCTGAATCTCAGCACCGCCGTTGCCAACCAAGCCTCCGTAATATACGGGACTGGTATCACTATTCTAGCAACTGGACTTTATCTAAAAAAGGGACAAAACGACTGAAACGACCTATTTATAGGGCCTAAATGCTCTGAAATGCTCATTTTAGGATTATACTTCGTTTTCTAGCTCAAATGCCTCGTGCAGTGCCCGTACACCCAATTCAAGATATTTTTCATCAACCACCACTGAAATTTTGATTTCAGATGTGGATATCATACGGATATTGATGCCTTCATGAGAGAGCGCCTCAAACATCTTACTGGCGATCCCTGCATGGGAACGCATGCCGACACCCACCAAGGAGATCTTGACGATCTTGTCGTCTGCCAATACCTCTCGCGCACCCATTTCATTGGCTGTCTGCTGAAGGATATCTCTGGCGCGGTTGAAGTCACCCCGATTGACGGTAAAAGTGAAATCGGTACGTCCGGTATCGTGGGAGATGTTCTGAATAATCATATCGACTTCGATATTCTGGCTCGATATTGGCCCGATTATCTTATACGCTATGCCCGGTTGATCCGGAACACCCAGAATAGTCAGCTTCGCTTCGTCTCGGTTGAATGCAATACCGGAAATCTTCGCCTGCTCCATCTTCTCTTCCTCAAAGGTAATCAGTGTGCCTTCGCCCTCTTCGAAGCTGGACAGGACACGTAGGGGAACATTGTACTTACCTGCAAATTCGACGGCGCGTATCTGCAACACCTTGGAACCAAGGCTGGCCATCTCCAGCATCTCTTCAAAAGTGATGCGATCCAGCCGTCTTGCCTTGGGCTCCACTCTGGGATCGGTTGTGTAGACACCGTCCACATCGGTATAGATCTGGCACTCATCGGCCTTCAGGGCAGCGGCCATGGCAACGGCGGTGGTATCCGATCCGCCTCTACCAAGCGTGGTAATACTGCCGTGTTCATCGACGCCCTGGAAACCAGCCACCACAACCACCCTGCCCGCCTCAAGATCGGCGCTAACCCGGGCAGCATCGATATCACGTATGCGAGCCTTGCTGTAAGCGCTGTCGGTAAGGATATGCACCTGTCCCCCGGTATAGGAACGTGCAGGACATCCAACCTTGTGTAATGCCATGGAAAGCAACGCGATAGTGACCTGCTCGCCGGTGGAGACCAATACATCCATCTCCCTGGGATCCGGAGCCTCATCGATATCTCCTGCCAGTGCGATTAATCGATTGGTCTCTCCCGACATCGCTGAGACCACAACGACAACCTGGTCACCTCTCTCCCTATACCCATTTACCTTGTCGGCAACAGCCATGATACGCTCGACCGAGCCAACAGAGGTGCCGCCATATTTCTGCACAATCAGTGCCATGTCAGTTCAAAATCCCAAATTCAGTTGAGTGCCTAAAAAAGCTTCCCATTAAACACCAATGCAGCCCACAACGGAACCGCATATTAAAGCCGATCCTAATTTCAAGCAGGTTCAATCCAGGCCCAACTGCTCCCTGACCCAGGGCTCGACAATTGCCAGGGCTTGCGGAAGCGCATCGGGATTGCTACCCCCCGCCTGCGCCATATCCGGCCGTCCTCCACCTTTGCCGCCAACCTTTTCTGCCGCGCGCTTCACCAGGTCTCCCGCCTTCATCCGGGAGGTAAGATCCTTGGTCACACCCGCCACCAAAGAGACCTTACCCTGGGTTGCCGCAGCCAACAGAATAACTGCTGAACCGAGTTTGTTTTTCAGTTGATCCATGGTCTCTCGCAGCGATTTGGCATCAGCGCCATCCAGCACGGCTGCCAGTACCTTCACTTCACCCACTGAAACGGCATTGGTTGCCAGATCAGAACCGGCAGCGCTGGCGAGTTTTCCTTTTAGCTGCTCCAACTCCTTCTCCAGTTTACGGTTACGATCGAGAATCTGCTCCAACTTATCCTCGATCTCATCGCGCCCTGATTTGATCATTTCCGCAATCCGCTGCACCCGCTCTTCGTCTGCCTCTATCCATTCAACGGCCCGTTGACCGGTTATCGCCTCGATCCGCCGCACACCGGCAGCGATGCCGCTCTCAGCGATAATCTTGAAAAGCCCAATATCACCTACCGCACTGACATGGGTTCCACCGCATAATTCGGTGGAAAAATCACCCATGCTCAATACCCTCACCTGATCCGCATACTTCTCGCCGAAGAGTGCCATGGCACCGGAAGCCTTGGCCTGATCCAGGGACATGAGTTGGGTCGCAACCAGATGATTGTGGCGAACCTGACGGTTCACCAGTTGCTCAATACGCTGAAGTTGCTCTCGTGTAATGGGTTCGAAATGGGAAAAGTCGAAACGCAATCTGTCCGCATCGACCAGTGAACCCTTCTGGGCCACATGTTCACCCAGTTCCTGGCGTAGTGCCGCATGTAACAGATGGGTAGCTGAGTGATTCAGCGCAGTGGCTTGACGGGTATAAGCATTGACCTGGGCTGTCACCTTGTCGCCTACGGCAAGGGCACCCTCTTCAAGTTTCCCGATGTGGGCGAACAGCTCACCGCCCTGTTTCTGCGTATCCTCAACTTCAAACAGCACTCCCTCCCCTTCGAGGACACCTTGATCACCCACTTGACCGCCGGATTCGGCATAGAAGGGGGTATTATCGAGAAATATCATGCCGGTTTCCCCCTGCTGCAAGCTGCTAACCGACTCGCCGTCCCGCAACAAAGCGACCACCGTTCCCTGATCCTCAAGCAGATCATAGCCGGAAAACCGGGTCTCCCCTTCCAAACCCAGGTCGAGATCCGCCACTACACCGAACTGACTACCGGCCTGGCCACGCTTGCGTTGCTCCGCCATGGCCTCGTCGAAACCCGATTGATCGATGCTCAGTTCGCGTTCGCGAGCGATATCCGCCGTCAGGTCCCTGGGAAAACCATAGGTATCATAGAGCTTGAATACCAGCTCGCCGGGAATCACCTTTCCATCAAGCCCCGCAATGGCCTCTTCAAGAATCTTCATCCCCTGCTCCAGGGTCTGGGCAAACCGCTCCTCCTCCAGGCGCAGTACCTTTTCCACCTGGCTACGCAGAGCGATCAGCTCCGGATAGGCCTCCCCCATCTCTTCACACAAAGACTCTACAAGCTTGTAGAAAAATGGATCCTTGACACCCAACATATAGCCGTGACGAATGGCGCGGCGGATAATCCGCCGTAATACATACCCACGGCCTTCATTGGACGGCAAGACACCATCGGTGATAAGAAAGGCGCAGGAACGGATATGATCGGCTATGACCCGCAGTGACTTCTCTTCCAGATTGCCACATCCAGTCAACTTGGAAGCGGCCTGAATGAGATGTTTGAACAAATCGATCTCATAGTTGTTATGTACGTTCTGGAGCACGGCGGCAAGCCGCTCCAGTCCCATCCCTGTATCCACGGATGGCTTGGGCAGTGGCGTCAGTACACCATCGGCATCACGATTGTACTGCATGAATACCAGGTTCCAGATCTCGATGTAACGATCACCATCCTCTTGCGCAGTGCCCGGCGCCCCCCCCCAGATACCCTCTCCATGGTCGTAAAAGATCTCCGAACAGGGACCGCAAGGCCCGGTATCCCCCATTGACCAGAAATTATCGCTCTCGTAGCGTTTACCCCCCGGTTTATCACCTATTCTGGTGAAATGGGCAGGATCGACACCGATCTCTTCAAGCCAGATTTTTGCTGCCTCGTCATCCTCTTCATAAACAGTCACCCACAGCCTTTCCGCCGGCAGGCCGATGGTTTCGGTAAGGAACTCCCAGGCATACCTGATGGCATCGCGCTTGAAGTAGTCTCCGAAACTGAAGTTTCCCAACATTTCGAAGAAGGTATGGTGACGAGCGGTATAACCGACATTCTCAAGGTCATTGTGCTTCCCGCCTGCGCGTACGCAACGTTGAGAACTCGCTGCCCTTTGGTAATTACGCATTTCCCGACCGAGGAATAGATCCTTGAACTGCACCATGCCTGCATTGGTAAAAAGCAGGGTTGGATCGTTTTGAGGTACCAATGGACTGCTGGCAATCACCTCATGCCCGCGTTCGGCGAAGTAGTCCAGAAAAGATTTACGTATGTCGGCGCTGGTTTTCATCATGCAGGAACAATCACCCGGAAAATAAACCGTTAAAGATAACAGGATCGGAGAAAAAAAGCCCGTACAGGTTACATCAAAAACACCTCTCCCAGCTATTGCCATATTTATAGGAATGATAATGGCTGGAAAAGGCGAAATATGCTATCTGAGAAGCTGATAGCGACTGTAGATGATCTACTGAAAAAAACCACACAACGGGGTAAACCGTTGATCAATCGAAAAGAAATTGACGGATCAACTCACCAGGGAAACCACGATATTGAAGAAATCTCGCCTTTTTAGCCAGCAGCTTTCGATCCGTGCAGGGTTCAGTCCCGAACTTGGCGTCGTGTGCCCGTTGCAACAGGGATGGCCATAGCTCGGCGTAGCCCTCCAGATAGCGTTCAATCCGTGCTTCATCGATGCCGTGCTCGCACAGTTCCGCCCTGATGCGCACTGGCCCGTTGCCTCTCTCTACCCGGCTGGTAATAAAATTCTCGGTATATCGGTCATCACTCTGCAGACCGGATTCGCTCAGCCGTTGTAGAATTGCATCGATTTCCTGCTCCTCGAAACCGCGGGAGTGCAGTTTAAACCACAGTTCCCGCATCGAGTGTTCACGCTGAGTCAGCAGGCGGATCGCCGCAGCCTCGATCTCCGTAGAGTCCTCCTGCTTCAGACTTCTGCCTCGGCAAGCTCTTCTTCACTGTCCTGGGATGGCAGCAACTCCTCTCGGATACGTGATTCGATCGCCTCGGAGATGTCGGGATTCTCCTTGAGAAAGTTACGCACATTCTCCTTACCCTGGCCGATACGGTCGCCGTTATAGCTATACCAGGCACCGGATTTATTGATAATGCCCTGTTGCACACCCAGTTCGATGATTTCGCCTTCGTGGGAGATACCCTCACCATAAAGAATCTCAAACTGCACCTGTTTGAAGGGAGGCGCGACCTTGTTCTTCACCACCTTGACCCGGGTGTCGTTACCCACCACTTCATCGCCTTTCTTGATTGCACCGATACGACGGATATCGAGACGTACGGAAGCGTAGAACTTCAGTGCATTACCACCGGTGGTGGTTTCGGGATTGCCGAACATCACACCAATCTTCATACGGATCTGATTAATGAAAATCACCAGGCAATTGGTGCGTTTGATATTGGCAGTCAATTTGCGCAGCGCCTGAGACATCAGTCGCGCCTGTAAGCCGACATGGGAATCCCCCATATCACCTTCGATCTCCGCCTTGGGGGTCAGGGCCGCCACGGAATCGATAATAACCACATCCACAGCACCGGAACGTACCAGCATATCGGTAATCTCCAGGGCCTGCTCACCGGTATCGGGTTGTGATACCAACAACTCGTCCACATTGACGCCCAGTTTCTCAGCATACTGCGGATCGAGCGCGTGCTCCGCATCGATGAACGCGGCGGTACCACCCATCTTCTGCGCTTCGGCCACCACCTGCAGGGTCAGGGTGGTCTTGCCTGATGATTCCGGTCCATAGATCTCCACAACACGGCCTTTCGGCAGGCCACCGATACCCAGTGCAATGTCCAGGCTCAGAGAACCGGTGGAAATCGCATCGATGTTACGAACTGCACTGGTATCACCCATCCGCATCACAGATCCCTTGCCAAACTGCTTCTCAATTTGCCCCAGAGCGGCACTCAGCGCTTTTGCACGGTTTTCATCCATTCGGTCAATCCTCATCTGTTGAATTTTAAGCTACGCGCCCAACATCCCAGTCTGGCACTCTGTCACGATGGGATGAAATTATCACACAGCCAAAGGCTCACGTCATGAGTCGATGCACAGGGTTTTTCGCCATACAGGGGCTCAGGAAAAATCTCAAGAAAAGCTGATATTCTTATTAATTACAGATTATTAGATTAATCAGTTAAAGACACATTTAGATTCAGCCATAGCGTTGCACCCAAAATCAGACCTCCATAGGCTCGACAGCGGAAGCACGGTTATGCAACAGCGGCTTGCGGCTACCCAGCCACAAGGTGAGGCTGAAGGTGATACTCAGCACAACCAATGAGCCGACCACGACACCCTCCCATCCGGCCCAATGCCAAAACGGTGCCAGATAGAATCCCCCCAGGGTGGCCCCGGCATAATAGCACATCAAATAGAGGGAAGTTGCGCTGGCCCGTGCACATTGAGCATGGCCGGTGACCCATCCCGCCGTCAGAGAGTGAGTAAAGAAAAAGCCGAAGGCATTGATAAAAAAGCCGGTGATGATCAAAGTCAAATCAGGTGCCAAGGTCAATAGGGTACCGGCCATAAAGATCAGGATACCCAACCCCATTGCACCGGTTTGAGAACGGTTATCCACCACACGACCGGAGATGGATGCCGCCAAAGTGCCTGTGAGGTAGGTGAGAAAAAACAGTCCCAGCCAGTCAGAGGAAAGACCATAGGGGGCATCCGCCAGAACAAAGGTGATATAACTGTACTGGTTGACAAAGATGAAGAAATTCAGTCCTCCGATGAAACAGGCGATGAGTATCATCGGATTTCGCAGGTGCAGGTTGAGATCATCGATCATCTGCCTGAACCGCAACGGTCTGGGCACAAACCGCTGTGATGCCGGTAACAGTCGAAACACCAGTAACAGGCAAACCAGGTCGAAGGCACCCAGAAAGAGAAAACTGCTCCGCCATCCCCACTCGGCCGCAACCATCCCACTGATCAATCGACCGGTCACACCACCCAGGGAGTTCGCGGCTATATAGATCCCGACCGCCACTAATAAGGCCTTGGAATCGAACTCCTCACCCATATAGGCAAGGGCCGCAGCAGGTAATCCGGCGATCAAGACGCCCTGCAGGCATCGCAACATCAGCAAATCGCTGTAGTCTGCGGCAAAGGCGGTTGCGACAGTCACCAGGGAGAGTAACAACAGCGTGGTAAGTATCACCACCCTGCGCCCGACGGCATCGGAGAGAGGCCCGAAAATAAGCAGGCAGATACCCAGGGAGAGTGTCGCCACTGAGAGGCTCAAAGCCGACTCCAGGGAATCGATATCGAATGCCTCGCGCAATGCCGGCAACAGTGGCTGAGTGATATATAGATTACTGAAAACCATCACCGAACCGATACAGAGCGCCAGCGTGGCGTACCAGAATTTTGCTGTATTCGCTTGAATCATGCTCGCTTGAGAAGTTTTTTCTGATTGATTGTATTCAGCCTACCCCTGATAAAGCTATAATGAAAATATATAATTTATATAGATATCATTCGATTTATATATGGATATCAAGCAACTCACCTATTTCAAGGCGGTATGCGAACAAGGTGGATTCAGCGCGGCCGCCCGTCATCTGCACATCGCACAGCCGGCCATTAGCATTGCCATACGCAAGCTGGAGAGAGCACTGAATCTTACCCTGCTACACCGTGGCGAGCGCCGGATCAAACCGACGGTCGAGGGCGAGGTATTACTGGGGCACGCCACTCGCATCATTGAACAGGCACAGGCCGCGGAGCTGGAAATGCGTGAGCTGCGTGGACTGACAAAGGGAGAGATGCGCATCGGGATCCCCAGCATGCTGGGTTCTTACTATTTCCCCCCCATCCTTATGGGCTTTAAGCATCGCTATCCGGATTTAAGTCTCTCTGTCTATGAACAGGGCACCCGGCGTCTGCAGGATATGATCAGGGTCGGCGATCTCGACCTCGGGGTGGTGGTTGCGGATTCACCCCCGGATGACTTGGAGACCCGCCTCCTGACCCGGGAAGAGATGGTGGTCTGTGTACCCGCGGAACACCCTCTCGCATCACGTAAAAACATCGGCATGAAGGAGTTCTTCAGCCACGAACTGGTGGTCTCCAAGACCGGTTATTTCCTGCGCGAGTTTATCGATCGCTACAGCCAAAAAACAGGTCTGTTGCCGAAGATAGCATTCGAAACCAATCTGACCCCTCTCAGCAAGGCGATTGTGCGTCAAGGCTTTGGCATAACGATCTTTTTACGCATGGTGGTCGAGCAGGACACACAGCATAACCTGGTGGCGGTTCCTTTTGATGAACCGGTATTTCTCGATCTCTCATTGGCGTGGAAAAAGGGGGGCTATCTATCAAGGGCGAACCAGGCGTTTGTGGATTTTGTACTCAGTCAAACTAAAGATTAAGAAACCCCGTCCGTAGTACAATCAAATTATTATTCCAAATCACGTGAGTAGAAACCAAGTCCATGTTTACAGGTATTGTTCAAGGGACAGCAGAGGTTGTCGACATCCAACACAAGGAGGCATTCCGGACCCATCGCATACGCCTGCCGGAGAATGCATTGGCGGGTCTGGCGCCGGGCGCTTCCGTGGCACACAATGGCTGTTGCCTGACAGTGACCCGCATTGATGGCGACCTGGTGGATTTCGATCTGATGCAGGAGACACTGCGAGTCACCAATCTTGGCGAGATTGATAGGGGAGATCGGGTCAATTATGAGCGGGCGGCCCGTTTTGGCGATGAAATCGGCGGTCACGCCATGTCAGGACATATCCTTTGCACAGCGGAGGTCGTCGCCATAGAGCGCAGTGAATACAACTACCGGGTCAGATTCAAACTGCCTTCTGAATGGCGCCGCTACATCTTTACCAAAGGCTATATCGGTATCGACGGCATCAGCCTGACAATCGGCCAGGTCGAGGGGGATCAATTCGATGTCAACCTGATTCCTGAAACCCTGCAGCGCACCAACATTGGCTCGCGCAAGGTCGGTGACCATGTCAATATCGAAATCGACCCACAGACACAGGCCATCGTTGATACAGTCACCAACTTACTGCCAGATCTATTGCAGCGACTCGATAAGGCAGGCCGTTGATTCAGTTACTGCAAACCGGGAGCCTGTGGACGCAGATTCGCGCACGCACAGAGTCAGCCATTATCAAAGGTGCGCTCCACTCCATCGCAACGGATTTCCACATCCTGAAACAGGATGGACTCCAGTTTATGGTGCGTGTAGCACGGAATCTCAAACGCAAGGCACAGGATAGAGTACAACGAACCAACGAAGCTTCCGGCACCCCCTTCAATCCCTTCCTGCCACCGGAACCCGAGATGAGAGTGGCGGATATCACATCGACCCATATCGCGGTATTGAACAAGTTCAATGTTGTGGAGAATCACCTGCTCATTGTGACCCGCGATTTCCAACATCAGGAGCATTTGCTGACCCTGGAGGATTTCGAAGCACTTTGGCTCTGCCTGAGAGAGTACCCTGCACTGGGATTCTACAATGGAGGCCAGGCAGCCGGCGCCAGCCAGCAGCATAAACATCTGCAGCTGGTTCCCCTCCCCCTCTATCCAGGTCAAACAGGAACCCCGTTTGATCCTCTCTACAATAACGCCCCAAAGGACGAGGGATTACATCGTTTGAAACAGCTCCCCTTTCTCCATTACTGGTCTCCACTACCGGGCGAACTCGCCGACAATCCTATGGCAGCAGCCAAACTGACCCTACCCCGCTATCTACAGATGCTGAAATCGGCGGGAATCGATAAAGTGAAAGGCGCAGGTGGTAACTACCAATCCGCACCATACAACCTGTTACTGACGAGAGATTGGATGCTTTTGGTGCCCCGTACCCAAGAGTCTTATCAGGGCATATCGGTCAATTCGTTGGGATATGCAGGATCACTGTTTGTAAA
>JASFJX010000057.1:0-10702 GCA_050119385.1 Candidatus Thiodiazotropha sp.
GGTCAAAGGTATCATAGAAGAGAGTTCATTCAATCCAAATAAGCTGACCCTGGAAATCCATGAAAATACCTTGGCGGAAAACCTCAATGAGGCAAAACAAAAATTCATCGCATTAAAAGAGCTTGGGGTACGATTCTGTATCGACAGCTTTGGCATTGGTTATGCCTCAATCGCCTATTTACGACAACTCCCGATTGATGAAATCAAAATTGACCGCAGTTTCATCAGGGACATCACCAGCGACCCTCAGGATGCCAAGCTGGTAAAGACTATCATTACCATGGCCCATCAAATGGAGATCGAAGTAATTGCCTTAGGCGTTGAGACAGAGGCACAATTGCAGTTTCTTCGTGACAACGGCTGCAAAATATTTCAAGGTTACTATTTTGCGCATCCACAACCGTCAGAAGAGTTTGCGTTCAATCTGAAAAAACAGCTAAAGATCTGTCAACAGTAACTTGAATACCCCAACCAGTGACTTTCCACAGAGAGATATCTACACAGTTTCCCGCCTTGTGCGTGAAACCCGCTCGGTACTCGAAGGCAGTTTTCCGCTGATCTGGATCAGCGGTGAGATATCTAATCTGGCACAACCGGCCTCTGGGCATATCTATTTCAGCCTCAAGGATGAGATTGCCCAGGTTCGCTGCGCCATGTTTCGCATGAAGCGCCAACGATTGCGTTTTCAGCCGGAGAACGGACAACAAGTCATGCTGCGCGCCAGAGTAAGCCTCTATGAAGCGCGCGGTGAATTCCAACTGATTGCCGAACATATGGAGCCGGCGGGCGAAGGTGCGCTGAGGCTTGCCTTCGAACAGCTCAAGCAGAAACTCTCGGCGGAGGGCCTGTTCGATGCGGTTCACAAAAAAACACTCCCCGCCATGCCAAGGCAGATAGGTATTATCACCTCGCCGAGCGGCGCCGCGATTCGGGATCTGCTCACCGTATTGAAAAGGCGCTTCCCCTCGTTGCCAGTGGTCATCTATCCGGTCCAGGTCCAGGGTGAGGGGGCGGCAGAGCAGATGACACATATGCTGCAACTGGCCAATCTGCGCAATGAATGTGACGTGCTGATCCTGAGCCGTGGTGGCGGATCGCTGGAAGACCTGCAGGCATTCAACGATGAAGGACTTGCCCGGGCCATCCATGCCTCCGGGATTCCCCTGGTGAGTGGCATCGGCCATGAGATCGACTTCACCATTGCCGACTTTGTCGCTGACCAGCGCGCCCCCACGCCTTCGGCGGCAGCGGAGCTGGTTTCCCCCGATCAGGCAACCTTGGTGAACCAGTTGCGCCAGCTTGGTCAACGTCTTGGTATGATTCAGACACGACATCTGCGCTATCGCCAGGAACAGCTCGATTCACTCAGAAACCGTCTCCTGAGACAACACCCGAACCAACGCCTGCAGCAGCGGGCTCAGCGACTCGATGAACTGAACCAACGACTCAGGCAGGCGCAACAGCGCCACCTTGTCAGCCTGCAACATAGGCTGGAACAGTCCTGGTCCCGCCTCATTCGCCTATCCCCGCAACAACGCATCGAGAATCAGCGCCATCACTATCAACGCTATGCGGAGAGGCTGCAACGCGCCATGGAACGCCGTCTGGTGGATAACCGAACAAAATGGAGCCAGCTGGCAAGGGACCTGAACACCCTCAGCCCCCTGAATACCCTCAACCGAGGTTATGCCATCGTCAGCCGTGAAGAGGATGGCCGTATCATACACGCCAGTAGTGAAGTGGAACGGGGGGATAGAGTAAGCGCCAGGCTCAGCCAGGGCAGGCTTGTATGCCGGGTAGAAGATAAAGCATCCTGACTGGTGCAAAGATGACGATAACAACGATACACGGGAGGAGAGACCGATGCTGGTAAGCGACTATATGAGCACCACCCCCATTACTGTTCAACAAGAGGACAACTACGACCTGGCATTCGAGATCATGGAGAAAAAAAACATGCATCATCTGCCTGCCGGTTATCGGCGATGACAAGCATGTGGCGGGTATGCTGACTGAAACCGATCTGTTCCGTGCGTTGATCGATTTATTGAATTGAAATCCCTTTCCTGGTGTTTATTTGTCTTTCAGACATCACAACGTAGAAACAGGTTCATTACCTCCTTGAAAAAACCACCTGGGGCAATGGTGATCTGTGCATTGTCATGATTGATCTGCTCCATGGCGTAACTGGTCACCTCCACCCCCGCTTCACGATACATCTCACTGGAGAGCTTTAGGTCTTCAGCCCAGCGGGAGAGAAAGTCTTCGCTGGGAGCAATGTAGACGATACGCCCCACTTCCTCTTGGATCAGCTTCGAGGCACAGCGAGGACAGGGTGGATGAGTCACGTAAACCGTACATCCGCTGAGATCCCGCTTGGCGAAGATCATCGCATTCTCTTCAGCGTGTATGGTCAGGTTGAGCTTGCAGTCACGGTCGTCCAAGCGCTCCTGTTTATCCTCCACACCCGCGGCAAATCCGTTGTAACCCAGTGAGATAATACGGTTACCGTCGGTGATGACGGCACCAACCTGTGATGAGGGATCCTTGCTCCAGGCTGAGATATAGGCTGCCAGCCCAAGAAAGCGAGTATCCCATTTTGTCATTAGGCTTGATCGTCGTCTGTTGGCGCAACCTTGGCTGCAGCTTCTTCCATCATTTTCTTCAACTCACCACTCTGGTGCATCTCCAGGGTAATGTCGCAACCGCCGATCAATTCACCATCGATGTAGATCTGGGGAAAGGTCGGCCAATCGGCGTAGCGTGGCAGGTTTTCGAAGATTTCAGGATCAGCAAGTACATTGACATAGGCGAATGGCACCCCGCAGTCCTGTAGGGCAGCAGCCGCACGGGATGAGAAACCACACATGGGAAATTGCGGTGTTCCCTTCATGTAGATAACGACCGGGTTTTGTTCGACCTGCTCTTTGATTCTCTCCAAGACATCCATCGTTTATACCTCAATATTGGGTTATCGTGTCTATATGTGGGACTGACAGCAAGTTTCAAGCACGACTATTATAAGGGAATTCTATCTATTTGAAGCGGGATAAAAAACCCGCAATAGTCCAAGCATACCCTATATAGAGCCGGTGAAGTTGAGAAGTTGTCTCTACAGCTCAATATGTTCCGCTCACCCATAACAGCTCTAGGGGTAACAACCGAGACGAGCTGTTACACAATGATCCACACAGCTCATCGGTTAAACTACCTGGCCGCTGGACTATTATTACTGACGCAAAACCACACTTACCACAGCGACATTAAGTGAATTAAAAGACTTTAAATCAACCAAACTGACTTAAAATCACTTATTATTAAGGATTTTCGTGATGCAACATGCATCACATGGTCAAAATCGTGATTGAAGCAGAAGATATCAGTAATTCATATAATAGAGTTTCACTACTTGAAGGTCATATCGGTTTCAAATTGGAACCGCTTCTCCACTACGTCCTGCAAGCAAGAGACAACTACACCCAGGAACACTCCGATCGGGTCGTCAGGCTATCCGAGGTGATCGGCAAACATCTCAAACTGCATAAAAGGGAACTGGAAGTACTCTCTCTAACCGCTGGCTTCCATGACATTGGCAAGGTTGGTATACCCGATCATATCCTGCTCAAACCCGGTACATTAAGCGGCGATGAGTACGAAGACATCAAGGCCCACCCTTCCATCGGTGCGAATATCCTGCGCACACTGGGCCACCCACAGCTCAACGAGGTTGCAGAATGTGTACTACATCATCACGAACACTGGGACGGCAGCGGCTATCCTGATGGCCTGAAAGGCGAGGAGATACCTGTGATCTCGCGTATCGTCGCCGTAGTAGATGCTTATGACGCCATGACAACGACTCGCAGTTACCGGCATGAGATCAGTAAGCCAAATGCATTGCGGATAATCGAAACAGAGAGTGGAAAGCAATTCTGTCCCTATGCCGTAGAAGTATTACTGGCCGTCTGCAGGGCTGATATCTCACCCATCCAGAAATAAACACTCGACACAGACTAGTCCGAATGCTAGCGTGACATCTGCTCTTCACAGTAAGCCTTTGCTTTCATATTGGCAGCCACCGGATGAATCCCCTGATCGATAAACGCCTGTGTCATCTGCTTGCGGCAATCCTGGTAGTTCAAGAATGCGATATCGACCGGTTCCGAGCAGCTTGCGAGAAACACCGTCATGGCCAGAAAAATCCACTTCATCCCTTACTCCTTGCCAGATGAAGATTACGTTGTAACCAGAACTCAAACAGTGCGATATGCCACAACTTGCTGCCACGGATACGCGTGTGGTGCATCTCAGGCGCCGCCATCAACATGTCGATATATGACTGTTGAAAAATCCCCCGCTGCCTTGCCGCTTGGGTATCGAGTATATCGCGCATGAATTCGAGAAACTCACCGCGAACATACTTCAAGGCAGGCATCGGAAAATAGCCCTTGGGGCGATCGATCACCGCATCGGGGAGGATACCCCTGGCCATTGCCTTAAGCGGGTATTTGCCACCTTCGCGTAGTTTCAACTCAGGTGGGCAGCGTGCCGCCAGCTCAACCAGGTGGTGATCAAGAAAGGGTACTCTAGCCTCCAAACCCCAGGCCATGGTCATATTGTCGACACGTTTCACCGGATCATCGACGATCAACATAGTCTGATCCAGATGCAGAACAGCATCGATCAACGTATCGGCCTCGGACTCCTTGAGGCGCTCGGCAATCAGCTCCCGAGTATAGTCGGTGCCTCCATATTCCGTGCAAACCATGCGCAGGTACTCATCGTGGTCGCGGTCGAAATAGTGTCTGGCGAATCGTTCTACCGCTTCACCCTCCCGCTCCTGCATGATACGCGGATACCAGAAGTAGCCTGCGAAGACCTCATCGGCTCCCTGCCCTGACTGTACCACCTTGATCTGCCGGGAGACCTGTTCCCCGAGCAGGTAGAAAGCCACTGCATCCTGACCGAACATCGGCTCAGCCATGTTATCCACCGCATCGGGCAGGCGCTGCAGCACCTCGCTATTGGGCACCAGAAACTTATGATGCTGAGTATTGTAGCGCTCGGCCACAGGATCGGAGTATTCGAACTCATTGCCCCTCTCTTCAGGCTGATCCTCAAAACCCACTGAAAAGGTCCTCAAATCCTTGGCGCCCGACTCCGCCAACAACGCCACCAACAGGCTGGAATCGAGACCGCCGGAGAGCAATACACCGACCGGCACGTCAGCTATCTCATTACGCTTGCGCACCGCTTCGCGAAGCGTGTCATGTATCCTTTCCAACCACTCATCATCAGATAGCGGAGTCCCGGGACGGGTTGCGGGATAGCGCCAATAGGTGCGAATGCGCTCCGTACCATTCGCCTCGATCACCATACAGTGCCCCGGAGCCAGTTTACGTACCCCGCGAAAGATGGTCCGCGGTGCCGGTACTACACCATGCAGAGTAAACTGGTGATGCAAGGCAACAGGGTCAATGGCAGTATCGATCCCACCTGCAGCCAATAGTGCCTGGGTATTTGAGGCAAAACGAAAACGCTTGCCGTCCTGGGTATAATAGAGTGGTTTTATGCCGAAACGGTCCCTGGCCAGAAACAGCCTCTGGCGATGACAATCCCATACGGCAAAGGCAAACATGCCATGCAGATGGTCAACACAATCCTCACCCCAAGCATGGTAGGCCTTGAGAATTACTTCGCTATCGCCACTGGAGAAAAAGTGATACCCGAGCCCTTGCAGGGTAGTTCGGAGCTCCTTGTAGTTATAAATCGTACCGTTGAACACCAGTGCCAGATTCAGCGCCTGGTCCAACATCGGCTGATGAGCGTGTTCAGACAAGTCGATGATGGACAATCGCCGATGGCCGAAACCCAATACGCCATCACTATAACTCCCACCATGGTCGGGACCACGCTGGCGCAGCCGTCCATTCATTCGCTCGATAGCCGCCAGATCAGCTGGGGCACCATCGAACCGCAGTTCACCGCAAAGTCCGCACATAAAATTTGAATCCGGATAATGATCTCAATACCGAGCCTACACCATGCTTTTTTGCCTGTCATGCCAAAACACTGTTAAAACAGTGACATTTCAAGCAGCCTGGTACACAATCCTACAGGGTGATAAAAACGCTGACAGATGAGCAAAATGAAAGGATAATGTCACGGATGACTGAGACCTTGCAGTTACACTCTGGATTGGAGCATGCACGCGAAGTGCTGCAGCATACCTTTGGCTACTCCGACTTTCGCCCACCACAGGACCGAATCATCAGCCATCTGATCGAGGGTGGTGATGCCCTGGTGTTGATGCCTACCGGAGGCGGCAAATCCCTCTGTTACCAGATTCCGGCAATCCTGAGAGAGGGTACCGGCATAGTCATCTCTCCGCTGATTGCATTGATGCAGGATCAGGTCAATAGCCTGCGCCAATACGGTGTACGTGCCGCATTCCTCAACTCGGCACTCTCCCACGAGGAGGCCTATCAGGTGGAAAGGCAACTCCTCAAGGGGGAACTCGACCTCCTCTATATCGCCCCGGAACGACTCCTGACACCTCGTGTGCTCGATCTGCTGCAGCAGTCAAGAATATCCCTGTTCGCTATCGATGAGGCCCATTGCGTCTCCCAATGGGGGCATGACTTTCGTCCAGAATACATCCAGCTTTCTCAGCTTCACGAACGCTTTCCCGAGACTCCCAGAATCGCCCTCACAGCCACGGCGGATCAGCCGACACGCAGAGAGATCGTACAACGTCTGGCTCTGCAGCGGGCCGGGGAGTTCATCGCGGGTTTCGACCGACCTAACATCCGTTACCAGATCAGCGAAAATGACGGCAATGCCAAACAACGCCTGCTGCGCTTTATCCGCCAGGAGCACCCGGATGAGTCCGGAATTGTCTACTGTCTATCACGTAAACGGGTGGATGAGGTCGCCGCTTGGTTGCAGGAGAACGGGATCGATGCCCTCCCTTACCACGCTGGCCTGAACACTCAAACCCGTCAGCACCATCAAACACGCTTTCTACGCGATGAAGGCGTGGTGATCGTCGCCACCATCGCCTTCGGCATGGGTATAGATAAACCCGATGTACGTTTCGTCGCCCATCTCAACCTGCCAAAGAGCATCGAAGCCTACTACCAGGAGACAGGACGGGCCGGCCGCGATGGACAGCCCGCGGATGCCTGGATGATCTATGGACTACAGGATGTGATTACTCTGAGGCAGATGCAGGCCTCCTCCGACGCCGATGAAAGACATAAACGGGTTGAACGCCATAAACTCGAAGCGATGCTGGCGTTTTGCGAAATCACCACCTGCCGGCGCCAGACGCTCCTTGCCTATTTCGATGATCATCTCGAACAACCTTGTGGCAATTGTGATACCTGTCTGCAGCCTCCTGAAACCTGGGATGCTACCGTCGCCTCGCAGATGGCCCTCTCTTGTGTACATCGAACCGGCCAGCGCTTTGGCGTCAATCATCTAATCGATGTTCTGCTTGGTAAGGAGAGTGACCGCATTTTTCAATTCCGCCACCATCAGGTCAGTACCTACGGCATAGGAAAAGAGCTCAACGCCACAGAATGGCGTACCCTATATCGCCAATTGATTGCTCGCGGCCTGTTGGCCGTCGATCTAGAAGGCTATGGCGGTCTTCGCCTAACCCAGGCAAGCAGACCAGTGCTACGCGGTGAATCCCGCTTGATGCTACGCAAGGCCCGTAAAATGCCAAGAACTCAGCGAAGCAAACAGATACGAAGTACTGAAATCAGTGACGGCAATCAAACGCTATGGCAAGCATTGAGAAGCCTTCGTCTCGAACTCGCACAGACACAAGGCGTGCCGGCCTATGTGATCTTCCACGATGCGACCTTGATTGAAATGGCACAGAGCAGACCGAGGAACAAACAACAGCTAGCCATGATAACAGGCGTGGGCGATCACAAACTGGAGCGCTACGGGGATGCATTTTTATCGGTTTTGAATAGCGAAATTGATAGCATAGAGGATCAGTCTGTGGATGCAATCAATCAACAGGCCACTCCGCTTAGGGGATTCTCTAAACCTGGTCTATAATTTTTAACCAGTTCTCATTTCCGAACAATGCCATTGATAAATAAATAAAAATCACTTTTCTCTATTTATGCACAATTAAAACAATAAGAAAAAGAATTAAATTCTTAAATCTTGAGGTACAAGTAAGATGGATGCAAAAACGCTAGTCAAAGATCTTGACCACCTGGTCTCTCTGCCTGACATCTGCATTCGCGTGAATCAATTGATGGGATCCGACAACTACTCCTCATCGCAAGTTGCTGAGATCATAAGTCAAGACGTTGACATCTCTGCCAGGTTACTTAGATTAGTCAACAGTTCGTTTTACGGTCTACCAGTAAAAATCGAAACACTCTCCCGCGCCATCACCATCATTGGCGCCGAAGAGTTACGCAATCTTGTCATGGCTGCCACCGCCATGCGCACCTTCACCAAGATTCCCAAGCAATTAGTGGACATGACAGAGTATTGGCAACATTCGGTCACCACCGGAGTTATGGCCCAATCCCTAGCCAAGCATTGCAATGTCCTGCACAGCGAACGACTTTTCGTCATGGGGCTGTTGCACGATGTGGGGCGACTGGTGATTTATCTTACCTTGCCTGAAGAAGCCACCGACATTCTCTATATTACAGGCGGTGATAACTGGATGCTGGCACAAACTGAAACCGAAGTACTTGGATTCAACCACCTGGATGTGGGGGCAGAACTGATGCAGGTATGGGGCCTGCCAGAGAGTATGGTAACCGTGTCCGGAAACCATGATAATCCTTTGCAGGCAGGTGAATATCAATTGGAGACATCCCTTGTGCATATCGCCAAAGCAATCGCTAACGGGGTGATGGTTGGCTTGAATATCGAAGAGATGCTGTGGGCAATCAATCCATTTGCCTGGAAGGTAACTGGTCTGAACCCGGAAACCATATCCTCTATGATTGATGAGATGGTAAGCAAAAGTCATGAAGCATTGGGCTTGATCACAACCCAGTACAAGCAAGCTCTCGCTTAACGGCAAGACCGTACCAAGACTTGTAAACACTCATGCAATCAGCCATGTCGTGACTTTTTTGACCTGACAAGGCAGTGTGAGCGTTGCTATGAGTAGAACTTCCAGAGTCTGCTACTGGTTAACTTCTGCATTCCATTGAAATATGACATAGAGGGTAGACTTCAATCCTTTGATCTAAATCAAGCCTGCAATATTTATCTATAGACAGAGATCCTTATTGGTCGGATATTTCCATACCATAACCCGAATGGTTCATCCGGGAGCGCGATGATGGCGCCGGGATTGCCGTTCAGATGTGGATATGCGATTGAGCAAATCCGCAGCTGGGCAGTGAGATCGGTATGAGGGCGCGTTCAGCGTTAGTAGGTTACACTTTGTATTTTGCTAATATTCCAGAAAAATCTTTTAAAAACCGCTGCTTGATTTCTTTTTCAAGCGACTGGGTGAAATATTCGGGTTAACCGTTTAATACGGGGATGTTCGAAAGGGCGACTCCATAGGGTTGCTGGAGATATTGCCGGAGCACTATCAATGGATATCTGAGGGTCTGGAGGAACTCTCGGTGCCCCTTACCACAATTGACAGAGGAGTAAACTACACTCTATATCAATGCCTGACCGAAGGTAGACTTTCCCCTTTTGAGCAGACCTATCCCTAACAAACTGCGTTTAAGTTCAGCGCCGGCATAAGCAACCGACCCGTAACAGCAGAGCGGACTAAAGATCTATCGCCAATGGAGGAAGAACATTTTTTCGAATTGTGTACCTCATAGAGAGCACAAGCCTATGCATGAGACAACATGGCAACTCTTACCCAAAGCGTTGGCAGACGACACCAAATTCAAACAGGTGCTGATCGATGTTCATCGGAATATCTATGATGATTTTTTCGAAGACGACCCATTGATCAACAGTTCTCTGGGCTTTCATCTACATGATTACCAGAGAACCAGTGGGTGGCGTGTCGTGCTGATACTGACGCCTTGGATGATGTCTCGGCTACTATTTCCGGAAAACAATCCTCACATCGTGATTCCGGATGGATGGAGCGGTGAAGAACGATGCAGCACGGATTACCAGGTACTGGGACCCTCCCTGCGTCTCGGCTGGAGCGGCAACTATATGCAGTCTCATCTGAACTTTCACACCCAACTTGGGCACTACCTGATACAGCCGATTCTGATGAACATGCAAAACTATAAATCACCACAGGAGGCCTTAGCAGCATGGAACGATATCATCAGGAGACGGGATACAAAAATCAAGCGAACGCATCTCAATTACCCCTGGCAGGAGGAGTTTCCGCAGTAATATTAACCCGGCACGCTTCCCCAACCCCCTCCACCGGGCGTCTCAATAGCGACACTATCGCCTGCTTCTACCCACAGCGCGACCTTGGCTGGGAGAGACTTTCCATTATGCGTGTTGATCCCCACCTCGCCGGGTTGCCCCCCCGCTGATCCCCAGGGGGGATGAACTCGCCTTTCGGTCAGCAAAGTAACCTGAGTCGGTGCCAGAAATCTAAAACACCTGACCAGGCCATCGCCGCCCTTTCTGACTCCCCTGCCTCCCGAGCCCCTACGCAAACCGTACTGCGTCACCCGAACAGGAAATCGCGCCTCGATCACCTCGATTGGAG
>JASFJX010000058.1:0-10659 GCA_050119385.1 Candidatus Thiodiazotropha sp.
GCAATCGAACCGTGAACGATGTGGGCCACATCAGCAATCGGCAGAAGCGCAATCTGTGCGCCATCGAAGGCGCAGCCTCCCGCAGTGGCGCCGGGTTTCGGCTTGGCACATCCAGACTTCGACTTCTTGTTGTGCGCGCAGGCCGGCTCATCGAGCAGGGCGGCAATATCTTTCTGTTTCATGGTTTGGCAGTCACTTCAAATTATCGATTGCACTTCCCTATGCAATCGATATGCCACCATTTATCTAATTGTTTTTATTGAATATTAATTGTGCGTGTCGTGTCGTAAACACGACAAATCCCTACACTGCTCCCCATCCTTCACGTACCTGATCAGTCGCCAACTGATAGAGCTCATCGAGGGTGACTTTGTCATATTTGGGTTTGTAGCTCTTCAATTCATCATATAGGGTCACAATCTTGTCGGCCGCCGACTGGCCCTTGAAATCGCTCTTCTCCAAGCCCAGTTCATCGATAACCTCATTCCAGGGTACACCCTGAAGCAGAGGAATCAGGACGAACTCAACGCCTTCCGCCTCGACAACCACTGACCGTTCCAGGTTGACCACATAGACCAAGGCCTTCATCTCAGGTGAGAAATCGGCTTTATACTTGTGCAGGAATGTATCAAAAAAATCGAGCTTATCGATCGCTCCCAACAGCAGTTTTAATTTTTCATCAGCCAATAGCGCCGCACCACGCAATACCTCCACTGGCGGCTTTGCATGTCCCTTGGCGTCTGCCACTTCACCTTCCACCAGCACCAGCTCTCCACGATAACCGGATAAACCCTGTTTCGAGCAAGACTCCAGAAAGTTGGTATTGAAAAGCAGATTATTCTCTTTGTATTGCTGTAGTAACATAACAACCTCGATCTAAAAATTGATATCCACACAATCAAGGCAAAACTCATACCAGCTTGCTTTCGCTTTTCAATAGTCTGTTTTTTCAATAGGTTGATATCACAACCAAAGCGCTATCCAGGATGATTGTCTGAAACCTGACATGCATAGCCGTCACTACGCACACTACTGACAAACATCTAATCGGCAGGTGCCAGCATGGCACAGGTTCCCGGATGCAGGTGATAATGCCCCTTGGCATTAGGTACGATGCTAAGTCCGAAAGGATTGACTTTTAAATGAAGGCCATCAACCAGAACCTTCCATTCACCTTTAGGGAGTTGAAAGTTGACTCCCCTATGACTGCCATTGAGCATTATCAGCACAGGGATTCTTTCTACATGCCACAAAGCGTGTCTGCGCGGAGGTCTGATAATGTAGGCAATGGCATTGACATCATCATTGTGTGGATACCCAGTGGGGTGGATCCAGTCGATATCCCATCTATCGCTCTTGTGATCATTCACAGTCAAATGACCATGATATCGAAAATGTCTCAGACGTTTTCGCAGGACCACAAGTCGCCCTACGGCTTCAACGAGATCGCTGTGATGAGTGACATTAGTCCAATCGAGCTGATTTAGATCCGGGCGGTTATAGCTGTTCTCATTCCCATGTTTAGAGTAGAGCATTTCACTACCCTCCCCTAGCATTGGAATACCTTGTGAGGTAAGCACAAGAAAAATGCCGAGAAACACTCTATGCTTGTTTCCACCAACCAAATCCACCAATGTCTTACCATCATGACATGAAATGTAATTCACGCTTTGCTGTGGCCTCAATGCCCAACCACCATCCCTGATGTGGCTGCCGGCAATGCCCCTCATCAGATGATCGCGGTTGAAATGATCGCCACGCCCTTGAATAAATATTCGAGCTGATTCACGGAAGTCATCGTTCCAGATTGCCCAGCGGGTATGAGCGAATGCGCTACTCATCTCCGCTTTTCCCCACTGATTACCGCCCAAGGCCCAGGGCTCAGCAATAAGATAGACTCTCTTGGGCAGGAGTCTATCAATTTCTATCATGGTTTTTTTATCATGCAGTGCGCCGAGATCGAACCTGAAACCATCGAATCTATACTGGTTGACTAAATGCAGAAGCGTATTAATGATTAGATTACGAACATGCCTGTTTTCTGTCTGAACAGTCGCCCCACATCCCGACCCCTGGCAAAAACCACCATCCTGCAGCTTGCGATATACGATGTTCTTTCCCCACGCCTTGACCCAAAGCTCTGCACCATGATTGAACACAACATCAAGAATGACAGGTATGCCTCTGCCATGCATGGCATCAATCAACCTCATGACTTCGTTGTTAACATTCTCCTGGTCGACTGCATAGTCATTGCGCATAGCATTATATGCTACCGAATAGTAACCCCAGTCCTGTCCGAGTTCTTTATCATGTAAGTGCAATGGCAGAAACTCAACCGCAACCTTCATACGTTGAAGGTGCTGAAGTACAAAATCCGATCTCGCGCCCAGATAGGTGCCTCGGTATTTTTCCTCATCCACATCTGCACTTGAATGTCGACTCAGCGCTGGAAGATGGGTTTCATATATCACGATTTCATCGACTGCCGGTGTACGAAAATGAGCATTCTGATAGTGATAGCCGTTATTGGTGAAAAACGACTTGTATTCTCCGTTGACAAGCCTTATTCGATGGGCCAAAGGATCGATGACTTCTCGGACCTTATTACCTTGTTTAATCTGAAAATGGTAGGAAAGATTGTTTAACTTGTGCGCTGGTAAATCAGGCTTTACTGTCCAGTTTCCATAAGCATCCCGCTTCATTGGCCAGCTTAGATTTAAATCATCGATTACCAGCAAGACTTTGTCTGAACCGGGACTGTAAAATGTAACGACTTTTCTGTGCCGGAACAACCAAATCATTTAAACAACTCACTATAGATCTTTAGCTATTCAAATGACTTGAAGTCTTCAGCCATTACCAGTTGAGAGGAGAGGACCATCGGCTTAAAGCTGAGCATTACATTGAACTGTTGGCAATCTCGTATATGCAAAACACACAATCCCTTGAATCCTGATAGCCGTAGAAAGGCCTGCCAGGCAACTATAAGGGAAAACACTAAGATTTTTCAATCATCAATTACCAAGTAAAACAAACGCCTTCACAATCAATCTATTAGTCATTCGAACAATTGAATCTGGATCTGGTTTTTTTGAACCACCACACAGATTGCAATAATTTTAGCAAATCGTATGCCAGCACTTTATCAATATTTATCAATTTCTTTTTATAACAGTTAGTTAGTGATCATATAGTTCAGCCTTTGAATTTATACCATTAACACATACAACCACGCTCGGTTGCAATAACCAATTGAATTGCAAGGAAACTGGATAAAACCCCTGCTTGTATAGCAAGCGAATACAGGCAGGAAAGACTGTACACTGAATGGTTACTAATTAAACAGATTTACAATCAGGGTATTAGTATTAACCCGGCACCTTAATAGGCAGGTTCAGCCGAAGCGTGCCTGCCTGCAGCAAGGCATCAAAACGCCGCTGTAGCACGCCTACAACAAGTTTTGATAACGCAGTCTGCTGGCAGGCACGCTTCGGCCTGTCCTTTTACATTCAAACTGTTGGGGGAGACAAGAAGGCCCTGAACCTACCTATTAAGGTGCCGGATTAATAAAAACCTTGTAACATATGATGGGCAGAAATATAGTACAGTATGCTTCGGCTACACTATGACAATAACATTAGGTACATTATTTTTTAAACTGACGCTTACCCATGTCCAGGATTCACCATGCACTTGTGTTAAACCTGCATCAACCTGCGGGTAACCTATGGGAACTTCTCAGGGATAACACCTGGGAGGCCAAGGAAATCCTATACGCGCTTGATAGGATACCCAGGAGTCTGTGGCAATATGAGAATATTGCCAAGGTGAGTCTATCCCTCTCCGGGACACTGCAGGAGTCATTGTCAGATCCTGAATTTCAAAAACAGGTATATGGCGTAGTTGATTGCGGCTCCCTGCTCTGGCACCTGCAAAACACCTCGTTGTTTAATATCCTGGGAACGGGTTATTACCATCCTGTCCTGCCTCTGCTCCCAGAGGTCGATCGTATTGAACAGCTACAGCGCTGGAAGGGTATCGGCCGCCACCTATTCAATCGCGATAATTTTCAAGGTTTCTGGCCTCCGGAAATGGGATTCAGCATGGAGATGATCCCATTGTTGAAACAGATGGGTTATCGCTATGTCATTGTTGATAGCGAGCATGTTGAAGCCGTGACGCCCATGTCTTGGTACGAATTACGCTACCAACCGCATACCGCCCGGTACAAAGGTGATGATATTATCGTAATCGTCCGTGATCGTGATCTTTCCAATGCCCAGGAATCCGGGATGGAACTCGCATGGTTTGAAAACGAGCTTTATCAACGCACCAAATTCTGCGACTTTACACCACTAGTGACTACAGCTACAGATGGTGACAACGGAGGTTGGTTCAGAAACCCTGAAATGAGCGCAAATTTCTGGGGCTTCTATCGCAGTTTACTGAATAAAGTTAAGGCAGGTACCAGCAATATCACCCCATGCTTTATTGACGAGTACCTGGACCGCTTTGGTGCGGCTGGTGAGGTTCATGTCAATACGGGGGCCTGGAATACGGGTTGGCACCATGGCCGCGATTTCACTCAGTGGACCGGTTCCGAGGCACAAAAGAGTGTTCTATCCCGTATAGAACTAACCAGCCTAACCCTGTCAAAATTAAACCAAAAAGCTATCGAAGACTACCCTCCTGATTACGATATTTTTTATCACATCAACGAAGCAAAATGGAGATTGCTCCGCTCCGAAACCAGTTGTAACATATTTTGGGGTGAAGCATGGGTACCGCGTGCTCATGCGGATTTGGAAGCCTGCTGGGCTGAACTCAATATAATCCAGGCAAAAATGAATACCACAGCCTGACAAAAACACCCTTTTTAAATAAACGCCATTTAACAAATAACTAATTGAAAGGGTATTCAGCATGTATATTGTTATGGTCGCCTCTGAATGTGTACCGGTTGCCAAGGTGGGCGGCTTGGGCGACGTGGTCTATGGACTCAGTCGTGAATTGGAGATCAGAGGTAACTCCGTCGAGATCATATTACCAAAATATGATTGCATGAGATATGATCATATCTATGGACTCCAGGTCACCTATGAGGATTTATGGGTTCCCTGGTACCACTACCATATACGTTGCACTGTCTGGTTCGGCTTCGTCCATGGCCGTAAGTGTTTCTTCATAGAACCACATTCGAATGACCACTTTTTCGAGCGTGGGAGCTATTATGGCTTCCCCGATGAGCATGTTAGATTTGCCTTCTTCTCCAAAGCCGCATTGGAGTTTATGCAACATACCGGTAAACGCCCTGACGTCATTCATACCCATGATTGGCAGACTGCCTTACTCCCCGTGCTACTCTACGAGATTTACAAATACACAGGCATGGATAATTGTCGTGCCTGTCATACCATACACAATTTCAAACATCAGGGAATTGCTGGCGAGAATGTGCTCTGGCTTACCGGCCTCGGTCGACCTGACTATTATTACGATCAGAGCCGGATGGGGGATGATTTCAATCCCAGCGCCATAAACTTTACTAAAGGCGCACTACTTTATTCGAATTTCACAACCACCGTCTCTCCCCATCACGCCTGGGAGGTGTGCCATACCGACTGGGGGTATGGTTTAGGACACGCTTTGCATACCCACCAAAGTAAATTCGGTGGGATACTAAACGGCCTTGATTATGAGATGTGGAATCCAGAAACCGATCCCCACATCGCACTTCACTACACGAGAGATAATATCGAAGCCAAATACGCAAACAAACATGCATTGCGCGAGCGTCTTTGGTTAAAAAACGACTACAAACCGCTGATCGCCTATGTTGGCAGGCTCGATTCCCAAAAAGGCGTCCCCCTGATCAAGCATGCCCTCTACTATACACTTGCTCGTGGCGTACAATTCGTTATGCTAGGCTCCAGCCCAGAATTGGGTACAAATGCAGAATTCTGGCAGATCAAGCATGAACTCAACCAAAATCCAGACTGTCATCTTGAAATTGGTTATAATGAAGAGCTGGCGCATATGATATATGCGGGTTCGGACATTCTCATCGTTCCCAGCATGTTTGAACCCTGTGGCCTAACCCAAATGATTGCTCTAAGATACGGCACAGTACCTGTTGTCAGATCGGTAGGCGGGCTTGCTGATACGGTATTTGACTTCGACTATGCTGATTGTCCCATTTCTAAGCGAAATGGGTATGTTTTCCATCAAATGGACCAGCATGCCATAGAATCCGCGCTGGAACGCGCCATAGGACTATGGTTTGATTTTCCCGATCGCTTTCGGGAGCTTATTGTCAACGGCATGCACTATGATTACTCCTGGAACATTCCAGGACAAAACTATTTGAA
The DNA here is from genome assembly GCA_050119385.1 of Candidatus Thiodiazotropha sp. Lineage (GTDB taxonomy): Bacteria > Pseudomonadota > Gammaproteobacteria > Chromatiales > Chromatiaceae > Thiodiazotropha. The sequence continues at coordinate 6,372 of JASFJX010000058.1, forward strand.
CGTCTACAATTATATACGCCATTCATAGGCATCAGAATCAACTTGGAGAACATCATGTCCTCATTGCCCGAATACATCGACGGTACCCCTAATATTTCCGGCTCTGAAGATAGTATACAGACTTTTCTTGACACCAATAAAGATAGAGAAATCTTCCTCCAGGATAGCCGGATCAACTTCGCCAATATACGCAGTGCCTTTTCTATTGCCTTGCACATGCATCAGCCGCTTATTCCCGCCGGCGGCAACGATCTGCGAACGGCCTCCCTTATCAGCAATCTTCAATACATGATGGAGCATCCTGACATCGGTGACAACCATAACGCACCTGTCTTTAGTTGGTGCTATAAGCGTATGGGCGAGTTCATTCCTCAATTGATAAACGACGGTCACGATCCCCGTGTCATGCTCGAATATTCGGGCACCCTGCTCCACGGTTTGCGTAAGATGGGAGCAAACGACGTCATTGACAATCTCGTAACAATCACATGCAATCCGGATTACAGGCACTGCGTCGAATGGTTGGGCGCCCCTTGGGGCCACGCGGTGGCACCTTCAACACCCGTGCAGGATTATCGATTGCATGTACGCGCTTGGCAGCATCATTTCGCTTCAATTTTCGGTACCGAGGCCCTCTCCAGGGTGCGCGGTTTTTCTCCATCTGAGATGGCGCTTCCCAACCACCCTGATGTTGCTTACGAATTCGTTAAAACATTGAATGACTGTGGTTATCGGTGGGTGCTTGTACAGGAACACACAGTGGAGCATCCAGAGGACGGCGGGCATCCTCGACAACCACACCTGCCTCATCTACTGGTATGCAAAAATTCCGAGGGGAAAAGTGCTTCCATTATCGCCATAGTAAAAACCCAAGGCTCAGACACAAAGCTCGTCGCACAGATGCAACCGGCTTATGAAGCCAGAAGTCTCGACCGACAATCCCTTGCCGGGCATCAAGTTCCTCCTCTGGTCACGCAAATCGCTGATGGTGAAAATGGTGGTGTAATGATGAACGAGTTCCCGTCAAAGTACCTGGAGGTATCTGCCGAGAGTTCAGGATCCGACACGCCGGCAATGAATGTCACAGAGTATCTGGAGCACTTGTCCGCGCAAGGCATTTCAAGCACTGATTTTCCAGTTATACAGCCCTTATTCCATAAAGCTATTTGGGATCGCATGCCACCTGGCGATGGTCCGGAGAGACTGCAAGAGGTGATAACTGAACTCGCCAATGAAGACCATCGTTTCCATATGGAAGGAGGAAGCTGGACCAATAACCTGTCATGGGTGAAAGGATATGATCATGTACTGAAACCCATGGAGGAGGCAAGCGCCAATTTTTACGAAAAAGCAATCCTGCAGAATATTCCTACCTCTGATCCAGGTTATCGAAACGCACTGTTTCACCTTCTCTCATCACAAACCAGTTGCTACCGCTACTGGGGTGAAGGAGAATGGACCGAGTATGGCAAGGAGATCTGTCGTCGCGTGAATGATATTCTAAATTATGACTTCTGAACATGAAATGACCTTGAACAATAACTCGAAATCCACCACCTCACTCAACGATGATCTGCTGCGTATTCAGCAGGCACGACACCATGACCCTTTCAGTATGCTAGGGCGCCATACGGATGGCGAGGAAACCGTTATTCGTGTGTTCAATCCCCAAGCAAACGAAGTCAGTCTGGCTGATAACGGTATAGCACTACAACGCATTCCTGAGAGTGATATTTTCGAGTGGCGGGGGAGAGATAAATCACTCCCACAGCATTACCGGTTGATATGGCGGGATCGTACCAACAGGGAACACATCAACCACGATCCTTACAACTATGAAATGCAGCTTTCTGACTTTGACCTTCATCTCTTCAATGAAGGTCGCCACCGTCATGCCTATCGATTTCTCGGCGCCAATGATCGTGAAGTCGAAGGTGTGTCGGGGATCCTCTTCGCGGTATGGGCGCCAAATGCAGAGCGCGTCAGCGTAGTTGGCGATTTCAATGATTGGGATGGAAGACGCCACCCGATGCGCGTACACGATGGCGGCGTTTGGGAGCTGTTTATTCCGGATCTTGAATCCGGTCACGTCTACAAATTTGAAATTCGTAACCGCCATTCAGGGGAAATTCAGCTCAAAGCTGATCCTTATGGGCAGCAGCATGAATTGCGCCCTAATACTGCTTCGATCATTTCGAAAGGAGACACCTACCCCTGGAAAGATCAAACATGGATGACGCAGAGGCCTGATTTAGAATGGCAAAATAGTCCCATGACCATCTATGAGGTTCACCTGAACTCATGGCGTCGTGATATGGAAGGCGAATTCTTAAACTACCGGGAAATCGCTCACCAATTGGTCGACTATGTTCTGGAAATGGGTTTCACTCATATTGAACTGCTGCCAATCACAGAGCACCCCTTCGACCTCTCCTGGGGCTATCAGGCCACGGGTTATTTTGCACCTACCAGCCGATTTGGAAATCCAGATGATTTTCGTTATTTCGTCGACTATTGCCATCGCAACGGAATCGGCGTGTTGCTCGACTGGGTTCCGGCTCATTTTCCAAAAGATGCACATGGTTTGGCCCGCTTTGATGGAACCGCACTCTATGAACATGAAGATCCGCGCTTGGGCGAGCATCTCGACTGGTCCACATTGATCTATAACTTTGGACGTACTGAGGTCAAATCATTTCTGCTATCTAGCGCAATCTTTTGGTTGCAGGAGATGCACATCGATGGCCTTCGGGTTGATGCCGTGGCCTCGATGCTCTATCTGGATTACTCGCGTAATGAGAACGAGTGGATACCCAATCAGTATGGCGGGCGGGAGAACCTGGAGGCAATCGATTTTCTGCGCGAGCTCAACATAGCCGTACATGAGGAGTGTCCCGGTATCCTTATGATTGCCGAAGAGTCCACCTCCTGGCCACAAGTGAGTCGCCCCACCTATCTGGGTGGTTTGGGTTTCGATCTGAAATGGAATATGGGATGGATGAACGATACTTTGAAATATTTTGAGCACGACCCCATCCATCGTAAATATCATCACGATATGCTTACATTCAGTATGCTGTATGCATTCTCCGAGAATTTTCTGCTGCCCTTTTCACATGATGAGGTGGTGCATGGCAAACAATCCATGCTGAATAAAATGCCGGGTGACGAGTGGCAGAAACATGCCAACCTGCGGGCACTCTATACCTATCAATTCACTCATCCAGGAAAAAAACTGATGTTTATGGGCACGGAGTTTGGCCAGGGAACCGAATGGAACAGTGCCGGCCTGATCGACTGGTATGTACTGGATTACCCGCTACATCGCGGCATTCAGCAATTGATCAAAGATCTTTGCCAGCTTTATCGCACAACGCCTGCGCTCTACCGTTACGATTTCGACTGGCAGGGCTTTGAATGGATCGATTGCCACGACTCGGAGCAGTCCGTGCTCAGTTTCCTGAGAAAAGGAGATGGCGATGAAATGATCGTCGTCATAATGAACCTGACCCCCGTACCCCGGGAAAGCTACAGGATCGGCCTGCCTTTGGAAGGACAATATAGAGAGGTGATCAATTCCGATTCCACCTATTACGGCGGTAGCAACATGGGTAACGGGGAAGACCCTCTGCTTACAGAGACCATACCTTGGATGAACCACCCCTACTCATTGGGCTTGACCTTGCCACCACTCTCAACCATTGCCCTTCAATATGAAGGAGAGCAAAGACCAGATCGCGAACTCATCAATATCGATGAATCGTGAGGCGAATCTTGTACAGCTCCCGGATGGCAGGCAACTCGCCTATGCTGAATATGGAAATCCGCAAGGAATGCCAACTATCTATTGCCATGGTTTTCCCGGCTCTCGTCTGGAGGCGCGGCTGTTCGACATACCTGCCCGCCGACACAACCTGAGGGTAATAGCTCCCGACCGCAACGGCCTGGGCCTTTCCGATCCAAAACCCGGAAGACGACTCATCGACTGGGCAGTGGATGTGGAGGCCCTGGCCGATATCCTTCAGATCGATCGGTTTTTTTTGATCGGCATCTCCGGTGGCGGCCCTTATGCCACGGCTTGCGCCCACCGCTTAGCAGATCGCTTGATTGGATTCACCCTTGTGTGCCCACTGGGTCCGCTTGATAACCCCACCCTCCTCGCTGCCATGCGCTGGCCCGCCCAGATCAATTTCAGGTCGATACGCGACACCCCCTGGTTATCAAACCTCAGTTTTCGTTTCGCCGTCATACCGCTGGCCCAACTATCCCCCGGTTGGATTTATCAGAT
>JASFJX010000059.1:0-10544 GCA_050119385.1 Candidatus Thiodiazotropha sp.
AACCGAAGCGACACCGTTTCAATGAGACCCCAACTGCGATCATTCGGCCAATGTCAGCCCTCGGTGGATGACTATTATTAACGTCTCTTTCATGACCTTCGTGGTGAAATCAATCCTTTGTCAATGAATGTTTTCCGATAGCGCCACTCAGCGTTAGTTGCGGAAAGGGTATCTCCCAATTGTTTTCCGTGCAGGCATCGACACACCAGCGCTGTATGGCACGCCGCAGGCGATTATAGAGATCTCCAAGTTCACCCCTGAAATCGGCAATCACGGTAATATCAAGCGAAGAGCTGTTTGCCTGGGAAAATTCTACTCGTAGATTGAGTAGCTGTTCTCCATACCCCTCCTGCTCCAGTCGTTGTTGTAGTCTGTGATGCAGGATTTGCGGAATGATTTCAGTACTCTTCTCTTGCAGCGCATAGCTGACGCCAATCACCTCCTTGATGCGGAAGTTGGTTGCAAGATTGCGTGGCGAGGCGGCAAGAAAATCACTTGTCAGATAAGTTTTCTGAGCACCGCCCCGCTCCACCAGTTGGACCATTTCCGGGGAAATCCCAATCACTTTCCCCCTCACCCCATCGCTCAGAATCACCCAATCGTCCTTGTGGCAGGGAAACCATGGCTCATCCGGACTACTGGGTCTCGATTTTTGATCCACCAGATCATCGATGGGCACGCGCATGGTTAACCCCGCATCGGGGTTAACAAGGATGGAGAAGACATTGATCTGCTCGACCCGCCAGGGCAGCCCGTCGAAATAGATACGCTCCCCTTCGCGCACTGAGCCAATATTCAGAAACAGTTGTATCTGGTGCCAATATCTGGGTAAAGCCTGACGAAGTCCTAAAACAATACCCAACAGTAGCAGGATAACCAAACTCAACAACACCCAATCTTCGACAATATAGAACACAACCATCGGACCGACGATAATCAGCAAGGTCGTCAAAATTCGATGCACCAATTCCAATAGCCTGATACGAAAACTGCGATGTCTCTTTTTAAATCCAGGCATCAGGCGCCTCATCGCCTTGTCGCTTATCCTGGAGAGGAGAACAACAACCCCAATCACCAATAGCGCTTGAATCAGATAGAGGCCACGTCGTTGGAAAAACTGCTTCAAATAGTCCTGAGAAGCGTCGGTGATGGAGACTTCGGAAGCAAGGATCTCATTAAGCTGCAACTGTGCCGCCTGGTATTCACTCTCCATGAATGCGTGATTCTTGTGCCACTTTTTTGCCAACGTGTCGAGGGATGCCTTCAACTTATCCGAATCACTCTCCTCTATTAGCGTATCAATATTCTTCAGCGCGCCATCGAGTATTTTCAATCTCTCACCGTAATAGGCAATCTTCTCCTTCAGCTCCGATTTCTGACGCACTTTCGAAGTCATATCCTTCATCTCATCGATAGCCGGCTTGAGTAACGAGAACAACTCCTGCTTGAGGTCGAATTGAGACTCCTCCTCGCTACGCAGATTCGACAGGTCTAGCCCGGCGGAGATGTTTTCGAAGTTCTCCTCAGTACGCGAAAGCTCGGCATCAAGTTTCATTAACTGTTGCTTCATCGACACCTTCTGGGTCTCAGACTCTGCAGCGGCTAATGATTTGCTCAGTGCTGAAATATCCTTTTCAATATTCTCTCTGATACTTACCAGGTTCAGCAGTGTAGAAAGTGTGTTTCTCTCTTTGTTAGCAGTGTCTCCAGTTAACTGTTCAGCAGCTAGCTGGCAAGGTATGGTAAAAAAAAGCGCAACCAGAAAAAATCCGATGAGGCGCTGACAAAACTGGTGATTCCAAACCATCATATTCATTTCACCTCACTAAACCGAAATCTCTGTTCTCTGTCATTAGCCATTAAAACAGTCCATACTTTCCAACGGTTGCGACAACAGTGACCAGCATACCCAAGGATAGATTGATCATGATCAGTTTGCGTATCAAGCTAACAGCCTCCATCAGCTTTGGCTTATCATCCTCTTGTAACGCCACGGCAATCTGGTTATAGGGTATGGCATAGATAAATACAAAAATAGCTGACATCAATACCCCCACCACAGTCATAAATCCGAGCCAGAATCCTATGCTCTCCTCGTAAATGGTGAATAACATCCAGAATCCACTGGCCATAATGGCAATGACCGCTCCCCAAACCCAGGGGAAAAAACCATCAAATACTCGCAACAGCAGGGGCAAACGTTGAGCAGCTTGCAAGGTATCATTGAGTGCGGGACGCAAAATCATATGCGCAAAAAACATCCCTCCCACCCAAATTATGACGCCTAGAATATGCAGGGTCATGGCAATCGACATTAGACTCCACCTCCACATGTGGTTGATTCATGAAGGATTGATCATTGTGCCTAAGCATTATTCAATCTCCAACTATGGAATCGTAGAAAATCACCCTCCATCCCATTGTACTGAACCTTTTTCCCTGATCAGGATCCACTGACTTCACCGCTATTGAACCCCTTCTCCCTGGAAAAGAGCTAGGGCGGGGGGTTTGAAAAACCGGGCCTGGCTAGGTAGACTATTCGATTTCCTGCAGAATCTTCAGGAATCACGTGTTGACTGGCGTCCTAATTGGGATGCCTTTTTTATTTATGGATAAGCACATGGTCGACTCTTTAATGACGACATACAATCGGTTACCTATAACCTTCCTACGGGGTGAGGGCGCCCATTTGTGGGATGATCAGGGCCGCTGCTATCTTGATGCCATTGCCGGTATTGCCGTCTGCGGACTGGGTCACGCACACCCTGAAATTCGGGACGCCTTGTGCGATCAGGCTGGAGCCCTGCTCCACACATCCAATCTCTATGGTATTGCCAACCAGGAGAAGTTGGGTGACACCCTTTGCGAACTGGCCTCGATGGACCGGGTATTTTTCGCCAACTCCGGTGCTGAAGCCAACGAAGCGGCCATTAAGATCGCCCGCCTCTATGGCAACAAAAAAGGGGTCAAGAACCCTGCAATCATCGTTATGGATCAGAGCTTCCATGGTCGCACCCTTGCCACACTCACTGCCACGGGCAGCCGCAAGGTTCAGGCTGGATTCGAACCCCTGGTACAGGGATTCGTGCGAGTCCCATATAACGATATCGAGGCGATCAATGAAATCGCCAATAACAGCAATAATGTAGTCGCAGTGCTTGTTGAACCCATCCAAGGTGAGGGGGGAATCAACATCCCCGATGACGATTACCTCAATCGCATACGCGAGATCTGCGATGCAAATGAATGGTTGATGATGCTGGATGAAATCCAGACGGGCATCGGGCGCACCGGTCGCATGTTCAGCCATCAGCACAACGCCATCCTGCCGGACATCATGACCCTGGCGAAAGGATTGGGCAACGGTGTACCCATCGGAGCCTGCCTGGCGAGAGGTGCCGCTGCCAAGGTATTCTCGCCCGGTAACCACGGTTCCACCTTCGGCGGCAATCCACTTGCCTGCCGGGTTGCGCTGACGGTACTGAATTACATCGAGTCACACCGGTTGGTGGCAAGGGCGGCTAAACTGGGTGAACGCATGCGAAACGGCTTTCAAACCAAGCTTGGCGAACAACCGGGCGTCGTCTCAATTCGCATCTCCGGTCTTATGATCGGACTCGAACTTGATCGGCCCTGCACCGAACTGGTTACCCGCGCACTTGAACAGGGTTTACTGATTAATGTGACGGCCGAAAAGGTGGTACGTCTGTTGCCTCCGCTCATCATCAGTGATAACGAATGCGATGAAATCATTGAAAAGGTCAGTAATCTGATCCTGGACTATCTCTGATTGCCGATTGAGACAGTAACTATGACAAGGCATTTTCTCTCACTTCTTGATCTCAGCAGTAACGAACTGCTTGCACTGATTCGCAGGGCGACTGAACTCAAACGCATGCAGCACCGGAGCGATATCCATACCCCCCTAAAGGGTAAAAATCTCGGCATGATATTCGAGAAGTCATCCACCCGCACCCGTGTCTCCTTCGAAGTTGGGATGTCTCAGCTGGGTGGACACGCCCTGTTTCTCTCGCCCAGGGATACCCAACTGGGACGTGGTGAACCGATCGAAGACAGTGCACGTGTGTTATCACGCATGCTCGATATCATCATGATCCGCACCTACGATCAGTCTGTCCTGGAGCGATTTGCCGCCCATTCCAAGGTACCGGTCATCAATGCGCTCACCGATCTGTACCATCCATGCCAACTGCTGGCGGATATGCAGACCTACTTCGAGCATCGGGGTGATATTCGCAATAAACGGGTAGCCTGGATAGGCGACGGCAATAACATGTGCCACTCCTATATCAATGCCGCCAGGCGGTTCGGTTTTCACTTGAACATAGCATGCCCAGAGGGTTACGATCCCAATCAGACCGTTTTACAGGCAGCAAAGGATCAGGCGTCAATCGTGAGAGATCCACTGGTTGCCGCAGAAGGCGCCGACCTGGTGGTCACCGATGTATGGGCCAGCATGGGACAGGAAGAGGAGCAGGCACAGCGGGAGAAGGTGTTTGCCCGTTATCAAGTAAACGACGAGCTGATGGAGCAAGCATCCGATGATGCACTTTTCTTTCATTGTCTACCTGCACACCGAGGTGAAGAGGTCAGCGCATCTGTCATTGACAGGGAAGAGAGCGTGGTATGGGACGAAGCAGAAAATCGCCTCCACTCGCAAAAGGCGTTGATGGAGTTTCTTCTGCTGGGCAGGTAAAGAGCCCAAAAAAATGTGGCATGTTTCGAAACAAAGAATACTTTGAATTGTAAAATGGCCGATAAACGCCAGACTGAGAGATTGCTATGAAGAGATTCATTATTTCGATCTTCTGCCTGCTGCTACTGCCCGCAGTGGTTCAAGCTGAAACTTACTATGTCACCGACAGCTTCAAAATCGCCATGCGTACCGGCGAAAGCATTAAGCATCGTATAATCCGATACCTCACCACCGGCACCGCCGTGGAGGTTATCTCCAGCAACAGGGAGACCGGTTATAGCAAGGTTCGAGCAGGATCGAAAGAGGGTTTTGTGCTGACCCGTCAACTATTGAAAGAGCCAGTTGCTCGCACCCAGTTGCAGACCATGAGAAAGGAGATCGAGGCACTCAAGGCCGCACCCAACGAATTGCGCAGCAACCTCGTCGAACTACAGAAGAACCACCGTGAACTGTTAGCCGCTCACAAGGAGCTACAACAGATAAAAGATAAGCAGGAGCAGGAGCTGCAAAGCATCCAGAGAACTGCCTCCAATGCCATACGTATTTCTAACGAACGCAATGAACTGCGCAAGCAAGTTGCCGATCTGACCCTGGAAGCGGCCGAACTCAAGCAGGAGAACCGCGATCTCAGCAACGAAGCTATCCGTGACTGGTTTCTCATCGGTGCCGGTGTCATCATCGCCGGTATACTCATCGGATTGATTCTTCCCCATCTTCGTTTTCAGCGCCGGCGTAGCTCCTGGGGTTCGCTCTGATTGGATACCAACAGATACGCCCATCCAACAACTCGCGCGACACGCCAGCTAAGCCAGGTATCGGGATCATTTTTTTACTCCGGCCGCTCCGTTACAGCCTGCACCAAACAACACAGGTCGTCACTGTAAAAAACGCCGGCAGGCACCCGCGGTAACGTTTTGACTTATCCAGCAGCTGACTCGGCGACACCAGCCGGGGTTGGCCTGAAGAGAAATCAACCTGATCTGTTCGTGAGCCGCTTCTCCTTGATAAAGGCAAGAGAATGGAAAAAACTGTTCAGTCACTCAATATAGAATGCGCCACTGTGCCGGTACATTGGTCCCGTTCAACCACTCTATCTGCCCGCTCTCATCAAGCCACCCAGACCCATCTCCTCCAGGGCGTTGCCCAACAGCAGTTTGACTTCGGATACATTTTCACAGCGCAATGCCGCCTGCAACAACTCCCTGGCTCTGGCGCGGGAAACCGAGCGTAGTACCCACTTTACCCGCAACAGACTGCCCCCGTTCATACTCAGACTATCCACACCCATGCCGATCAGGAGCACAGCTGCGGCGGGATTACCCGCCATCTCGCCACACACGCTGACCTCCCGTTGATACTCCTTGGCGCCGGCAACGATTTGGATAAGTGCCCGTAACACCGATGGGTGCAGATCGTCGTAGATATCGGCTACGTGGGCATTGTTGCGATCCACCGCTAGCAGATACTGGGTCAGGTCATTGGTGCCAACGGAGATAAAGTCGATCCTGCGCGCCAGTGCGTCGACCTGATAGACAGCCGCCGGTACTTCGATCATCACACCGATTTTCGGCATGGTTACGGCAAAACCCTCTTCTATCAATTCGTCATGGGCACGCTGAATCAGCACCAGAGCGTCATCCACCTCCTGCACATGGCTTATCATAGGCAGTAGAAGACGCAGGTTGTTCAAGCCGACAGCGGCTCGCAGCATGGCTCGCACCTGGGTAAGAAAAATCTCGGGATGATCGAGGGAGATGCGTATACCTCTCCAACCCAGAAACGGATTCGACTCTTCCACCGGAAAGTAGGGGAGCGGTTTATCGCCACCGATATCGAGGGTACGAATAGTTACCGGGCGGGGATGAAATGCCCTCAGAACCTTCTGATAATTGCGCACCTGCACCAACTCGCCGGGGAAGCTGTCACGCACCATGAACGGCAGTTCCGTGCGGTAGAGGCCGACTCCCGCCGACTCCTCACTGCCTTGGGAGCTCAATTCTGAAATCAACCCGGTGTTCATAAAAAGCGGCACCCTGATGCCATCTGTGGTCTCGCAAGGCAGATCTTTATCGGCTTCGAGTTCTTTGAAGAGAGCCTGATCCTCACTGGCAAGACGTTGATACTCCTGAATGACCGATGGTGCCGGAGAGACATAGAGACGCCCCAGGTAACCTTCCAGGATCACGAACCGGCCATCGACCCGATTTACCGGCAGGTCGCTGAGCCCCATAACCGCTGGTACATTCATCGCCCTGGCGAGAATCGCGACATGGGAAAAACTGGCGCCATGAGCCGAGACAACACCGGCCAGACGCCCTTTGGGTACTTCAGCCATCTGCATTGCACTGACCTCATCACCGACCAGTACTGTCTTTTCCGGGTAATCGGTGGGCTCGGTGACCTTCTGCTGCAGATGCATCAGGATACGCCGCCCCAGGTCTCTGACATCGGAGGCACGCTCGCGCAGGTAGACATCCTCCATGGCGTCAAATACCCGGGCATGCTCCTCGATGGTCTCGCGCAAAGCCCCGGAGGCCCAGTTGCCTGCATGAATTCTTCTCACCGTACCACCGATCATAGAATCGCCTCCCAGCATCATCAACCAGGCGTCGAACAGGGCTCTGTCCTCCACTGGAAGCTTCTCCTCGAAACGATCCTCTATCGCCATCAGATCCTGAACCACAGCGGCAACCGCGGTGCGAAACGCCTCCTCCTCACGCTCCGGATCCTTAGCGGGTCTGTCAGGCACCGCAACCAGATCAGCGGGGGGATAAACAACCACCGCGGTACCCAACACCACGCCAGGAGATCCCGGTATACCCTGGAGAAAACGGTTCGGTGGCGCCAGGTCTTCCTGGGGCACCAGGTTGCCAATCGCCCTGGCATGGGTGATGGCTCCAGCGAGCTGTGCCGCCAGGGTGAATAGAAAGGTAACCTCATGATCCTCGAAACTGCGCTTAAGATGCTGACGAACCACCAGTACGCCAAGCACCTTACGATTCTGGATGATCGGCACCCCCAGGAACCCCTTATACTGGGTCTCCCCCGTCTCGTGGGTAAACAGATAACGGCTGTGGCTGGGCGCATCCGCCAGATTAACCGGTTCCGCACGTTCGCAGACCAGGCCGATGAGTCCCCTATGGTAGGGCAGCCTAACCATACCAACCGCATCCCGATGCAAACCCTTGGTAGCCATCAACACATGCTCACGGCGTTCAAAGTCGGTGAGATAGACGGAACAGACGTCGCTGTCGATCGCCTGTTTCACCTTGGTCACGATAATCTCAAGGGCCTGATCCAAGTCGGATGCGGCATTTACCTCTTTTACGATTCGATGCAGGGTATCTAGCATGCCGGGAGTCCTTGTACAAATTCAGGCCACTTCTAACCTAAAACACATGGTGGTCATGGCCCATAGGCGACGGGGCCTGCAGTACCATTATGATGGCTGGCTGACAAAAGCGCTCGATTTAGCGTCGCTGTTGTCTCAAGTAGCTGGTATGAAACCGGTTCGGCGTCCCTTCCGGATAGAGCAGCGGCGCCAGCTCTTCTAACGCCTTAGTATAGACATTGCGTTTGAAGTAGATCACCTCGCGGATCGGCTGCCAATACTTGATCCAGCGCCACTGATCGAATTCAGGGGTTTCACAACTATCGAGACAGAAGGCATCTTCCTCACATTGAGCACGCAGGAGAAACCATATCTGCTTCTGTCCAATACACAGAGGCTCACGATTGCGACGAATATAGCGTTCCGGAAGGCGGTAGCGCAGCCAGCTGCGGGTTGAGCCCATGATCTCAACCTGCTCAGCGGCTAACCCCACCTCCTCTTGCAGTTCACGGAACATAGCCTCTTCTGGGGTTTCTTCAGGTTTTATGCCGCCTTGTGGGAACTGCCAAGCCTCCTGCCCAACTCGACGCCCCCAAAATAGTTGGCGATTGTCATTGCACAGGATGATACCTACATTGGGTCGAAAACCGTCAGTGTCAATCAAGGTAGAAGCCAAATCATTACAAGATCTCATCCTAGATTCTTCCATATTCGCCCTTGAGCGGCAAGACGGCAAACATAAGCCTTTGCTAATCTTGCGTATTCCGTTACTGTTCACAAGATAATCACCTGAAAGTCGCAGGACTGGCAAATTAACTGAGAATTGAGCATGACATTGGCAATTTTTGACCTCGATAATACCCTCCTGGCAGGGGATTCGGATTACCTCTGGGGTGAGTTTCTTGTTGAGAAGGGCGTTGTTGACGGCAAGGCATATAAACAGGAAAATGAACGTTTCTACCAAGAATACAAGACAGGCCGCCTGGATATCTTCGAGTTTCAGCGTTTCTCCCTGAGACCCCTACGCGACAATAGAATAGAAGATTTACTCAATTGGCGCAGGGAGTTCCTGGCAGCCAAAATCTCTCCGATTATCAGCCCAAAATCCCGTCAATTGGTGGAAAAACACCGTGATGCAGGGGATACACTACTGATTATTACCGCCACAAATGCTTTTGTTACCGCTCCAATCGCACAGCAGTATGGTATCGATCACCTGATTGCCACCGAGCCGGAGAGACTGGACGGCCACTTTACCGGTGAGGTGGCGGGAGAACCCAGCTTCAAGGAAGGCAAGGTAAATCGCCTGCAAAATTGGTTGCAGGAGCATGCAGAGGACCTGCGAGGAAGCTGGTTCTACAGTGATTCACACAACGACCTGCCCCTGCTGGAAACTGTGGACCACCCCGTTGCTGTAGATCCTGATGAAACCCTTTCAAGGATCGCCAGAGAACGGAACTGGCAGATTCTGCAATTACACGTTTGACTATCCCATTAGGGCTGACGCATACCCGGGTGAAGCATTCGAGCCAGGAGATCCATGATGAAAAACACTGCATTTTTTGCCGTGCTGATTGTACTGATTCTGGGCATAGTGTATGTCATGAAAAGCAGTGACAATCCCCCTGAAACCAATATCCACCAGACACCGAAAGAGTATATCAAGATGGTGGAAGAAAGAAAGGCACAACGGCTTTCGGCTGAAAAGGCGCAGAGAGAGCAGGAGCAACAGCCTCAAGCGGAGGATCAGCATTGACACAACAGGATATACTCCAACATAGCAATCGCCATCTCCTCCACGGGCTCACGTTTTGAGCCTCTAACCTGGGTATTCTTACTCCTAGTATGGAGTGTACCCATGAAGAGAAAACATATCCTAATCTCACTACTGCAGATGACAGGCTTGGTGCCACCCTCCCCCCCTCACCGCCTGAGACCCCCTTCACGGCACAAAGTGGTGCTTCAGGAATCACCCCTGGCAGGATTTCAATATCATCGCGCTGCTTCGATCTGGCCCTTTCTCAGCGTCGGTGAACAGCTCCATCTCAAACGTGAACCGAGTAATCCCCATGACCGCTACGCCGTCGCTGTATGGTTCAAGAATGAACATCTGGGATACATACCCCGCCGTGAAAACCGTACTCTAGCCCGACTGTTGGATCAGGGCGAGGAATTGGAAACCACTATCGTGCGCCTGCTTGAGGAGGAAAACCCATGGCGTAAGATCCGTTTTCGTATCGATTGGCTGCACTCATGATAGCGTTGAATTCACAACAGCAGATCAGCTCATGTCAATAACCCTGGCAAGCGCCTAAACCACCCCAGGGATCACTCCCAGCAGCCATATGCTCCGGTTCTATGGGGATCCGTCGGTTAATAATGCCTTGAAAAGCCAGGTCACCGACGAGATATCGTCTTGTTTATAATCAAACGCATTTCAAATGCTTTGTTTTTAAAACATCATTATAGTAGTAAGCGTTTGTGTATCTCTTAAAC
>JASFJX010000060.1:0-10404 GCA_050119385.1 Candidatus Thiodiazotropha sp.
TGACTCCCTTTGCGGATCCGGTGGCGTCACTACACCCGGTGCTCCAAGAGGTGGCTGGGTGGTGGCCATCACCGGTTGGCCGACAGGAACCGATGCTGGAGCTGGTGTTATCGGCTGGTTAATGGATTGTGGAACAGATGCCGCGACACTTCCAGGCTGAAATCCCGACAATCTCTGGTCGATATCCAGATAGAGATCACGCTGGCGCTTACTCATAGCATTCATGTTGTGCTTCTGCTCCTCAAGATCCCCGCGGAGCTGCTGTACCTCCTGCCTGAGCTGTTGTATCTGCAGTACCAGGTCGGCAAGGCTCTGGTTCTGCAAGATGCGTTCAATACGCTGTAGCCGCTGCTCCATGGTCATCTTGGACCCATTTACAGCAAATACCGGTCCCACGGATAAAAGTCCCATCAGGGTAAATAGCAAGACTTTTTCGTAGATCAGCCTCATCAGACTCTCCCCCGCCTCAGTAGATCAGTTCGACACGCCGGTTTAGTGCCCAGGACTCTTCATTGTGTTCGAAAGCCGCAGGTCTCTCTTCCCCGTAGCTCACCACGACCAACTGATTGTCCGAGACACCCTGGGCCAGCATCAGGCTGCGCACTGAGTTGGCGCGGTTCTCTCCCAGACCCAAATTGTATTCCCTTGTACCTTTCTCGTCCGCATGCCCCTCCAGACGCAACACAACCTGCGGATTGGCCGCCAGATAGTCGGCGTGGGCCTGAATCACATCCAGGTATTCGGAACGGACCGAGCTCTGATCGAAATCGAAATAGATCACCCGGGACGCCAATAGACTGTTGGGGTTTTCCAGGGGATCCCCCAGCCATTCGCCACCCTGGCTTGCAGCCGAAGTTGAAGCACCCGCCGCGGCACCATCGGTACCCATGGATTGCTCAGAGACCACAGCACCGCCACTTTCGCTGGTCGGCGTGGATGAACAGCCGGCCACCAGCAACAGCGAAAATAATATGGGGAACCAGAGGATACGTACTTTCTTCATTTAATTTCTCCTAAACAGCGGTGCAATTAATTATTAAAAGGTGACCAGACCGGTTCACGTACATCACCCTCCTGCAGGGCGAGACGTTGTCGGACACGACCATCAACCGAAACCGCTGCCAAAACACCACGATGACCTGCCTTGGATGCGTAAATTACCATGCTCCCATTGGGTGCGAAACTGGGCGACTCGTCCAAGTTACCCTGACTCAGTACCTGCATCACCCCGGACTCGAGATCCTGCACCGCAATACGATACTTGCCCTCTTCCCGAGTGACCAGGGTCAACAGCTTTCCATCGGGTGAGAAGGAGGCACGAGCGTTGTAGCTGTTTTGGTATGTCACCCGTTGCGCTTTGCCGCCATGGGCGGAAACCCGGTAGATCTGCGGCCTTCCTCCGCGATCAGAGGTAAAGACAATGCTGCGACCATCCGGTGACCAGGCCGGCTCTGTATCGATGGCGTAGTGGCGAGTGATGGTCTTGAGCTTGCGTGTCGTCAAGTCGAATACATAGATATCGGGATTGCCGTCTTTCGAGAGGGTCATCGCCAGTTTGCGTCCATCCGGTGACCAGGCAGGCGCCCCGTTGATACCTTTGAATGAAGTAACCTTCTTTCTCGTGCCGGTGTATACCCCCTGTACATAGATGGCGGACTGCCCACCCTCGAAAGAGACATAGGCTATATTCTGACCATCCGGCGACCATGCCGGCGACATCAAGGGCTCGGTTGAGGTGACGATGGTTTCCGAATTATAGCCATCCGCATCGGCGATATTCAGTTTGATGTCCATCTCCCCATCGGCCTGCCGGGTAGAGGTGATATAGGCCACTCGAGTGGCGAAGGCGCCGGGTACACCAAGCAACTTTTCATAGATCAGGTCGGCGATCCGGTGGGCGGTCTTGCGCAGGTTCGGGGCCGTGGTGGGTATGTTGTAACCAGTCAACTGCTCACTGCGGAATACATCGAGTAACTGAAACTGAATCTGGTATCCGCCGGCGCCATGGGCTTGTACTTGGCCTATGACCAGGTATTCGATACCCAGGGAGCGCCAATCCTTGAATTCCACCGCATCCACCGAGGCGGGCATGGCCAGCATATCCTCCCGGGGCAGTGTCTTGAATCTGCCGCTTCGCTGCAGGTCTGCATTGATCACGCCAGCGATATCCTCGGGTACTGTGCCTTGACCCTGCCAGCTGAACGGTACCACAGCAATAGGCAGCGCCCCCTCGATACCTTCGGTAATCTCAATGGTCAACTCGGCATAGAGCAGCGGTTGCCAGCATAATAATACAAACAGTAAAAGTAGATTTCTTTTCATCATGTCAACTAGTTAACTACTAGGTTTAAATTTCAATCTTAAAGTACGGAAGGATTCGAACAAGGGTCCGCTTGGCACCTGCAAGGGTGCCGCCTTGTAGACAGCGGTCTCAACCGAGCGATCGAAGGCCGCATTACCGCTGCTGCTAACGATACTGACACCGCCAGGTATCACATCCCCACCCGGTATCAAACGTACCTGAACGATACAGGCCAGCCCTTTTGCTGCCTGTCCCGGTTTCAGCCAATTGCGTTCGATCTGCTGTTTGATCACTGCTACGTAGCGATCGATCTCCCGGCTATTCTGCTCAGCCGCCAGCTGATCCTGCAAGGCGCGTTCACGCTCCGCTTGGGCCGCTGCTTCCGCTTTGCGCTTCGCCTCTGCCCGACGCTTGGCTTCCAACTCGGCTTTACGTTTTCTCTCCAGCTCTGCCTTACGCCTTGCTTCCTCCTCGGCTTTGTGTTTCGCCTCTGCCTTGCGCTTAGCCTCCAGTGCCGCCAGGCGTTTCTCTTCCGCCTTGCGCTTGGCCTCTTTGGCCTCACGCTCCTTTTTCAATTTGGCCTGGCGTTTGCGTTCCGCCTCCTGCTTCTGCCGCTCCGCCTTCTCCTTGGCTATGCGTTTCTGTTCGAGTTGCTGCTGGCGTTTCTTCTCTTCCGCCTGCTTACGCTTCAACGCCTCTTTGCGCAGCGTCTCCCGTTGCGCCGCTTTCTCTTTCTCTTTGCTCTGATCGAGCTGTTTGGCATCGACGGTGTGGGCCTGCACCACATTCGCATTTGATGTCGCGGGCTTGCGCACTTTCGACCAGTCGAAGCCGAACACCAGGAAGGCCACGATCAGTATATGCAACAGGACTGCCAGCATGACTGAAACCGGATTGTTTTTTATAACTGAGAACACGTCTATGGCCTGTTAAAACTCATCCTGTCGCCCTAAGACTCCGGCGGCTCAGTGATTAAGCCGACACTGGGCGCCCCACCGGCCTGTAATAGCACCATCGCTTCCACCACGCGTCCATAGGCCACACCGGCGTCACCGCGAACCATGATTGGGGTCTTCGGTTTGTGCTTGAGTACAACCTCTACCCTTTCGACCAGGTTATCAGGATCAATCGGCTGATCCTTACCCTGACCGATATCGATGAACATCTCTCCATCACGATTGACCGTTACCACAAGCGGTTCATCCGCCTCTTTCGACAAGGGTTCCGCATCGGCCTGTGGTAGTTCTACCTTGACCCCCTGGGTTAAAAGTGGCGCGGTAATCATAAAAATCACCAACAGCACCAGCATTACATCGATGTAGGGCACTACATTGATCTCTGACATTGGGCGACGGCGGTTTTTTTGACGACTCATTGGGATTAGCTGGCTTAGGCCACTGCCTGACGTTGAAGGATGGTGGCAAACTCTTCGACAAAGTCGTCGTAGCGGTTATTCAACCGCTCCACCTCATTGGAGTAGCGGTTATAGGCGACCACCGCAGGTATCGCAGCAAACAGGCCGATGGCGGTTGCGATCAATGCCTCGGCGATGCCGGGAGCAACCAGGGCCAGGGTCGCCTGCTTGACGTTCCCCAGGGCGGTAAATGAATTCATAATACCCCAGACGGTACCGAACAGTCCCACATAGGGACTGGTGGAACCGATGGTTGCCAGGGTTGAAAGGTGGTTTTCCAGGCGATCGACCTCACGGTTCAGAGATACCCGCATGGAACGTTGCGCGCCATGCACCATTGCCATCGGGTCCTTGTGCCCTTTGGTACGAAGTCGTGCGAATTCTCGAAAACCGGCCCGAAAAATCGCGGCCATGCCCGACTCCTCGTCGGTCTCTCTTTCGATCTGGCGATAGAGCTCCGCCAAGTCCCCGCCGGACCAGAAACGCCCCTCGAACTCGTCTGCCGCCTTCCCGGCCCGCTTCAGAACACGCATACGATCGAAGATCATGCTCCATGAACTGACGGATGCGAAAACCAACAGGGCTATCACGAACTGCACCACCGGACTGGCATTGAGTATCAGATGGGTAATGGTTAGGTCAGTCGACATCCGGTAGCTCCATCAATATTTTCTTTGGTATGGGAGTGGCTCTCATTGTTTTCATGTCCACGCAAGCAATCTTTATATTTCCCCGGCACAAAAGCTGAGAATCCGATGCTCTTGCAACCTCCTGATAAAAAGTAAGACTGGCCCGTCCTTTATTCGCCAGCCATGCATGGACCTCCAGGGCATCATTGAAACGGGCTGGCTGATGGTAACCCAGTTCCACCTGTCGAACTGCAAAGATTATCCCGTCCTCCTTCAGTAGCTGATCCTGCTCGTAACCGAACGAGCGCAACCACTCGGTACGTGCCCGCTCCATGAATTTCAAATAGTTGGCATAATAGACAACACCACCGGCATCAGTATCTTCGTAATACACCCTGACCGGCCAGACAAAACCCGGCGACGTTTCTTTCATACCTTTTCCCAGACTCGAATCACTGTTGCGCTGGCGCCATGATCTGTAATCCAAATAAAGGGGTAATCATAACTTAGCTTCGTAAACCGATGGTAGTAAAAATACCCAGCCCCCCCTAAGGAAGCTCTGAATTCGTGAGATATTCCCTAATAAATCCCAATCTATGAGTGCGTGATTTGAGAGGAGTTCCCGGGATATCGGTGTAATTGTGTGCTAAGCACAGGAAAAAAGGCGTTATAAGCACTCTGCCATGGTTTATCGACAAATTGCAGCACTCCGGGAAGTTCGAATTAAAGAATGGGGAGTGTCGCTACTCTAGGCGGAACAGATCGTCCTCGGTGGGCACATGTCCGTCCGCTTTGGGCGACAACCCAAAGTGCAGATAGGCGGCTTGGGTCGCAACTCGGCCTCTCGGTGTGCGCATCATAAACCCCTGTTGTATCAGATAGGGCTCAAGTACATCCTCAATGGTGCCCTTCTCTTCTCCGATCGCGGCAGCCAGATTGTCGACCCCGACCGGTCCCCCTTCGAACTTCTCGATGACCGCCAAGAGTAAACGCCGATCCATGTTGTCGAAGCCACTGCCATCGACCTTGAGCATGCTCAGTGCGCTATCGGCTACTGTCTGATTGATATGCCCATCCTTTTTCACCTGGGCATAGTCGCGCACACGCCTCAACAGACGGTTGGCTATTCTTGGTGTCCCCCTGGAACGACGGGCGATCTCCCCGGCCCCGTTCTTATCTATACCGATATTGAGAATACCGGCTGAACGAGTGACAATCCTGGCCAGATCCTGGCTATTGTAGAACTCCAGCCGTTGAACGATACCGAATCGGTCCCTCAGGGGAGAGGTCAGCAGACCGGCGCGGGTAGTGGCCCCAACCAGGGTAAAGGGTGGCAGATCAAGCTTGATCGAGCGTGCGGCCGGTCCCTCTCCGATCATAATATCAAGCTGAAAATCCTCCATTGCCGGATAGAGTACTTCCTCAACCACCGGGCTCAGGCGATGTATCTCATCGACAAACAGTACATCATGGGGCTCAAGATTGGTCAGCAGGGCCGCCAGATCTCCAGGCTTTTCCAGCACCGGGCCTGAGGTCTGTCGCAGATTAACCCCCATCTCGTTGGCAATAATATGCGCCAAGGTTGTCTTGCCCAATCCGGGAGGCCCGAAGATCAGGACATGATCCAACGCTTCGCCCCGCGCCTTGGCCGCAGGGATAAAGATCTCCATCTGCTCACATACCGTGGGTTGGCCCACATAGTCTTGCAGACGTTTCGGCCGGATGGCCCGGTCCAGGGCAGCATCCTCTCCGGTGGCATCGCCATTGATCAATCTGGGTTCACTACTCACTAATATCTATACTCAAGCTGAACACTACTTTTTTACCGCATGCTGCAATGCAGCCCTTATCAGGGCCTCGCTGTCCATCTCATCCTCCGCCACAACCTTGACCATACGACCGGCCTCCTGAGGTTTATAGCCCAAAGCCACAAGCGCGGCCACGGCATCGGTGGTCACACTGCCGCGGCTTACGACCTGAGTACCTTGCACAGGCGTGACTGCGGGCGTCAGATCGTCTAGCTTAGCCAATCTGTCACGCATTTCCACAATCAGTCTCTGGGCGGTCTTACGGCCGATTCCCGGCAGGCGTACCAGTGACGCTACATCCTCATCCGCTACACAACGACTGAACTCATCAGCGCTCATACCGGAGAGGATCGCCAGGGCCATTTTGGCTCCGATGCCGCTCACCTTCAGTAAAATGCGAAACAGCGCCCGTTCCGACTCCGTGGCAAAGGCATACAGCACATGGGCATCTTCCCGCACCGCCAGGTGGGTGAAGAGGGTAACTGCCTGGCCGGTCTCCGGCAGGGTGAAAAAGGTGGAGAGCGGCGCTTCAAGCTCATAACCCACACCATTGACATCGATCAGCAGGTGGGGGGCCTGCTTGTGCACAAGTTCCCCTCTTAAACGGCCTATCATCCTGGTTTTCTATCCGGTTGGCGATTCAAGGCGCGATTATGCCATGGATCTGGCACGCTTATCTTCACTTTCCACGCCCAAACGACTGACGCATGAGGGTAGTATGAGTATGAGCATGGCTCAGGGCCACTGCCAAGGCATCCGCGGCATCTGCCTGGGGTTTCTGCTGCAACCCCAGGATCATCTTAACCATATGCTGAACCTGAGTCTTATCCGCACGCCCGGTACCCACCAGTGCCTGCTTGATGCGGGTGGGCGTGTATTCCGCCACACTCAATCCGCAATGGACCGCGGCACAGATAGCCGCACCCCTTGCCTGCCCCAATTTGAGGGCTGAGGAGGGATTCTTGGCCACGAAAACCTCTTCGATAGCCATGACTTGCGGACGGTATTCCTGGATCAAACCGCAGAGGGTGGCGAATATCTCCCCAAGTCTGGGCGGAAGCGGGTCTCCACTCAGTTTTATGACCCCATGGGAGAGATAGACCGAATGCATGCCATCGGAGTCGATCAGACCATAGCCTGTCTGACGCGAACCGGGATCGATGCCGATAATGCGCATCATTCAGTCGATAGCATCCAAAATCTCATCCGAGATATCGGCATTGGTATAGACATTCTGCACGTCATCCAGGTCTTCCAGCATATCGACCATACGTAGCAACTTCTCGGCATCGTTCTGGTCGAGGGCTGCACTGGTCGATGCATTATAGGTCACTTCATCGGCATCGGGGGGCAATCCTGAGTCAACCAGAGCATCTTTGACTTGGGAAAAATCCTCAGGATTCGAGATGACATCGATAGAACCATCATCGTTGGTGACGACATCCTCGGCACCCGCCTCCAAGGCCGCTTCCATGACGGCATCCTCATCCACCCCCGGGTTGTAACTGATAATCCCCTGCTTGCTGAACAGGTATGACACAGAACCATCGGTACCCAAATTGCCACCCAACTTACTGAAGGCGTGGCGAACCTCTGAGGCGGTACGATTGCGGTTATCGGTCATGCAATCAACCATAACCGCTGTCCCCCCCGGGCCATAGCCTTCATAGCGGATCTCGTCATAGTTGTCTCCCTCGGTACCTCCCGCCCCCCGCTTGATAGCTCGTTCGATGGTATCCTTGGGCATATTCGCCCCGAGACCTTTGTCCACAGCCAGCCGTAGACGCGGATTGGCATTGATATCCCCTCCTCCCATACGGGCAGCCACGGTAATCTCTCGTATCAGCTTGGTCCAAATCTTACCGCGTTTCTTGTCATTGGCGGCTTTCTTATGCTTGATATTGGCCCACTTACTGTGTCCTGCCATACAAACCTCGCAAAACTCTGGATTCAAATATTCTATTTTAACACCCGCCCGATCAGACAGAAACAGAGGAATAGCGACCACTTAAGATTCACTGTGAATTGCCGATCTGTTGGGTAGAAATTGAGTTCCCTTCACTCATCAGGCTCGGCAAACTCTGTCGATGGATGATTCGTACAGGCAAAACCAAGTGTTGAGAATAACCCTTTTGAAGAGCAATCCCCAATGAGTCCATCAGTCCAGGAATGGACTCGCATACTCTGTTCTGAGCCGCTCCTTGTGATGCAAAGAACGCTGACTCAGGTCAAGGATCTGCTGCAAAAATCGAGTGTCAACCATGGTAGGCTATCGGAAGTCATCTCCCGCGATCCCGGTTTCAGTCTGCATGTTATGCGGCAAATTAACAATTTACCGAATCCACCGAAAGAGCCGATCAATAAGGTATCCCTGGCCATACCATTGTTAGGTATGGATGCAATTGAACAGGCGAGCCGGAAACTGCCCTCCCTGGAAGCAAAGCTCAAAGGTCCCCCGCGGCGTGGATTGATCGATTGCTACAGTCGGGCTGCTCATGCTGCCTTCTATGCCCGTAGCTTCGCCGAACGGCTGAGATGGCAAGAGGCCGATTCACTCTACACGGCTGCACTGCTCTACGACATTGGGGAGATGGCATTGTGGTCAGCGGCAGCGGACAAAATGCGTGCCGTCCACACTAGAATCAATCAGGGCACCACCTATGAGAGTGCGTCACGGCAGATTCTAGGTTTTACCTTGGAAGAGCTGAGTGTCCAGTTGAGTATTAAATGGCGACTGCCCGATCTGATTCGGGATTCGCAAGGACTCTTCAACAGTTACCTGCCGAAACCGCTCTCTGTAATGCTGGCCTCGACACTTGCCAGAGATAGTCATCTCGGTTGGCAGCGCACTAAGACAGTTGATGACATTGAGCTATTGGCGGAGTTTCTTGAAATATCCCACAGTGAAGCCACTGCCTATCTACACCGTCAGGCCGTAGAAGCGGCTCGCGATCTGTATAGACTTCCCCTGCCGCTACCGGCCTTCCATCTCATCCCGGCAGGCCTAGTCCCCCAGGAACCCCCTGTAGCGCACGCCGCCGTGTCGCCTGAAGTAACCCAGCAGGAGGCAACCGCGCCCCCTGAGCCCACCCCCGAACAGAAACCGGCAGCGCAAGCACAAATAGAGACACCTCCTGAAGACTCAATCAGTGACCAAAAAAAGGCTGAATCGCAAGCCGCGCCCAAGCAACGCGTTAATCCGCTGCAAGATCTGCTCAATAGCGCCCTGCAACAGATGCATGATGAGCTTGGATTGAGCCGGACGATGTTTGCCATGCTCAACCCGGATAAAAGCACGCTCAAGGCCCGGTTTGTGGTCGAGGCGACACAGCAGCTTTCCTTGAAAGGTTTTACTTTAAATATAACAAAACCCAATTTATTCAAGATGTTAATGATGAAGCCGCAGGCAGTTTCGCTAAACAAAAACACTGCTGAGAAATACCTGCCGATGATTCCTCAATCCGCCTTGGAACAGATAAATAGTAGCGGATTTGTCTCTATGTCGGTATTTATCAAAGGCAAACCGGTGGGGCTCTTCTATGGGGACAACGGCATCAGTGGGCCCGGTGTGACACGTCAGCAATATGACAACTTCAAGGCCATTTGTCAGAAAACGCTACAAATGATCACTCCCTAACTAGTGCCCGTCCAGAAACGACTTGAATGTTGGTAGGCGCCTGACGGTTGTCTTTCGTAGAAGCGGCATGGATGCCGCGTAAGCCCCGTCAGCACAGGGATGCGCCCCAAAGGAAGTGCCCTTGGGGTATGCTGTTGGGGCGTCGGAGAAAGACAACCGTCTGGCGCCGAGGGGTAGAAACGACCCCCTCATTTCCGGATGGACAATAACTAGTGTGGTGTAGCCCTGCCTTGGCTCAAGGGTTTCCTCTCTGCTAGTCATCAAATTACAAATTGATGATCAGCAATTTCCTTGGATTTTACATCTGATACCCCATCCCAATTGTTTTGATTGAAGTCATTGCTTCAGCCAATTCAAGCGCTAGGATGTCACTTCCTATTTCAGAGCAGGGTTAAAAGTGCAACAACAGATAAGCTATCAAATTGGAAACAATCTCTATCTCAGTATTACGGATCGCTGCACTTTGGAGTGCGCCTTTTGCCCAAAGACCTATGGTAACATGACAGTCAAAGGTTATGACCTTACCTTTGACCACCGACCAACCGCGGAGGAGGTTATTGCCTCGATTAATGATCCGGCAGGCTATGATGAAGTGGTATTTTGCGGATATGGTG
>JASFJX010000061.1:0-10330 GCA_050119385.1 Candidatus Thiodiazotropha sp.
ACAAGGATGTCTCGTGACCAGTACTTTTACAATAAGTCTCCCCCCAGCACCTTCCCCAGTATGCGAAATAATCAAATACGGCCTGGGAATGCCGTTCCTATTGGTATTAAAATCACACTTCATATCCAGGTCTGACAATCCTAAAAATGGATTTTTAATTCTTGCCGCATATGATTAACACCAAGCTAATACCAATTGTTGCCACTCTCTCGGTGTGCACTTCAGCCCAAGCAACACATGATCAGCGACTGGATCACTTTCTATCCTTAAGCCTGGAAGAGCTGATGGAGCTGGAAGTAACGATCTCCACTGATACCAAACAAACAGTCTCACAAGCACCCGCAGCAGTATCCGTTATCACATCAGAAGATATCCAAGCCACGGGCGCAACCAACCTTGTGGAAATCTTAGAAAGCGTTCCTGGAATACATGTCAGATCCAGCCAGTTTGCATTTAGACCTCTAGTTCAGTTTCGCGGGACTAACGCAAATCAGACCCTGCTAATGATCAATGGAGCATCGGTACGTGACCTGATGTGGGGATTCGGTATTTTCTGGAAAGGCATTCCGAGTACTATTATCGACCGGGTGGAGATTATCCGCGGCCCCGGTTCCGCTCTATTCGGGGCGGATGCTTCAGCTGGAGTTATCAATGTTATTACTAAAACAGCGGGGAAGATACGTCATAAAAAAATCGGCATCAGGAGCGGGAGCTTCAACACCAATACCGGATGGTTGGAGTATGGTAAGAACTGGAAAAATTTTAATATTGGATTATCCATAAACCTGTCGACTACTGATGGTCATGATCCGTTAATTGAAACAGATGGCCAGACGCTCCAGGACCTTGAACTTGGCAGCGCGGTATCCTTTGCTCCGGACAATGCTGATTATGGATGGAAGAATCAAGACATACGATTCGCTATAGAAAAAGATGGCTGGCGTCTGCACCTAGACTACATGAAACATCATGACCTCGAAATCGGTCTCACCGGTGCAGGTGTACTGGACCCCCTGACAACCGCAGAAGACAGCCGGTTTAGCATCGACCTACTCTACAACAATCCTAGTCTTAGTGATGCCTGGGAAATCGATGCAGAATTGCGATACCAGGATCTCGACTACAGCTCAGGTGATGGTTTTCTAGAACGCCCGCCCGGCGCTTTCAACGATGATTATCCGCAAGGAGTTATTAATCAAATGCGTTCAGCTGAGCGTAGACTCAATTTCGAAACCAGTGGTCTTTTCACAGGAAAAAAAGACCATGCAATGCGTCTCGGCCTGGGCTATACATGGCAAGATCTCTATTATGTCAAGCAACTCATCAACAGGGGAATCGGACCGGATGGTAACCCACTACCTCCAGGCAGTCCGGTTATCGACATTTCTGACACCCCATATGCATTCGCCCCCGAAAAAACCCGTACAATCCGCTATTTATTTCTCCAGGATATATGGTCGTTTAGAGAGAACTGGCAACTGACCTCGGGCGTTAGATATGACAATTACTCCGATTTTGGCGATACGATAAATCCGAGACTGGCCCTAGTTTGGCAAATGACTGATGAACTCACTACAAAATTGTTATATGGCCGAGCATTTCGCCCCCCTTCCTTTCAGGAATTGTACGCAGAAACATCCTTTTCAAAACCGAACCCTGACCTGGAGCCGGAACGATCTGAAACAGTAGAGCTGATCCTATCCTATATGCCCAGCGAGGATTTAAACATCGGGATTAACCTCTATAATCTGCAACAATCCGATTTCATTCGTGCTGTAAGCGCACCTGGAGAAACAGATCGACAGTTTCAAAATATTGGTAATCATACAATTTGTGGTATTGAACTAGAGACAAAGTGGCAGGTAATGGATAATCTCAGGTTCTCTGCTAATTATACTATTCGCGACCCTGACAATAATCAATTTCGTGCCGTTGATCAGCCAAAACAAGACGCCTATCTACGGGCAGATTTGAGTTTTCATCCTGACTGGAACTGGAACATACAGACTAGCTGGATTGGTGACAGGGCGCGTGGCAACAATGACCTCAGGCCATCGTTAGATGACTATAGCGTCACTGATACAACACTAAGATACTCAGGTCTTGACGCATGGGAGTTTGCTATTTCAGCCCGCAACATATTCAATGAGGAGGCAAGAGAATATACAGCACCTTCAATAGCCAATGACCTATTACTACCTGAACGAAGTATATACGCAGAACTTCAATATAACTTCCCAAGCAATCATGATAAGTAACACAAGGATGATTTTTATGACGGACCCCATTGTTTGTAAACTAAAAATTAAATTCCCAATTTAACCCATCAACAAAGGAGAAATTAAACATCGTAATTATATATTTTATCATAGATATGGAAAAATTAGCCTGATTGGCTAATGCAAACTGGATAGACGGAAGTGACGACAAGGCTGTTGACTCTCATTACATCACTAGTACTCAGTTATTATTCATTTGAATTATTTGCCGAGGAGCAACCAGGCGAAGAGAGCCTACTGAAAGCGGTCTTTATCTATAACTTTGCGAAATTCACTCGCTGGCCTGATGAGGCGTGGAATGAGAAAGGACCTTCATTGCAAATATGTACTATCGGTTATGACCCACTGGCGAATGCACTTTTGAGGCTCCACGGTAAGACACTACGAGATCACCCGGTTAACATCGAATTGAAAGAAAATACTGCACAACTGAATTCCTGTCACGTACTC
This sequence comes from Candidatus Thiodiazotropha sp., assembly GCA_050119385.1. GTDB lineage: Bacteria > Pseudomonadota > Gammaproteobacteria > Chromatiales > Chromatiaceae > Thiodiazotropha. Next base: position 2,730 of record JASFJX010000061.1, read on the forward strand.
TATCTGGCCAACACGCTCACCCATGAAGCAATCCAGATAACGCAAAATCTTCATGCTATGCCAATCCTCACCATCAGTGAGATACCGAGCTTTAGTAAATCAGGAGGAATGATTGAACTTTACCATAGTGACGATCGTATACGATTCAAAATCAACCTGACGATCATACGCGAAGCGGGCCTCGACCTTAGCTCCCGCCTGCTAAAACTGGCTACTATTGTTCACACGCAGCAGTAATCATGCACCTATTACAAAACGCCTCAATAAAACACAAGCTTGAAGCCATCATTTTGGTAACCACCGCCTCTGCCCTTCTGCTTAGCTTGCTTCTATTCATGACAGTAGAGATAAATTCAGCCCGGGGAGAAACAGCAGCTCGTCTACAATCCCTTGCATTATTACTTGGTGCAAACAGCAGCGCAGCCATTACTTTCAATGATTACAGTACTGCTGAAGATATCCTGGAAACATTATCAACACAAAAAGACGTTATTAACGCAACGATTTTTCTCGAAAATGGTGATGTTTTTGCCAGCTACCTAGCTACTAATTACGCAACGATAGAAGATGGCAATGAAGATAGCTCACTGATTGACACCTATTTCTCACTGGTTTCGGTTAATCAGCCTATATTTCTGGATAGCGAGAGAATTGGCTCTCTTAGTATTGTGGGGGATATGAGTAGAGCCCGTTCTCTTTTATTTCATCAATCGCTTATGATTCTGGGCGCCTTCATTGTCTCTATGCTATTTGCTTTCTGGCTCTCTAATCGCTTCCAACGAGTCATCTCAAAACCAGTACAGCAACTCCTCCGTACCATGAAGAAGATTGCGGTCAAAAGAGACTTTTCTCATCGTGCAAAACGTCTCAGTAATGATGAGTTGGGAAGCTTAGTCGATGGTTTTAATGCCATGCTTGATCGCATTCAGAGACATGACAGTAAACTGGCGGCATACCATCAGGATTTAGAGCGCCAGGTATCGGAACGAACGCAGCAATTGAACACAGCGAAAAATGAGGCAGAAGCCGCCAGCCAGGCAAAGAGTGATTTTCTGGCCACGATGAGTCACGAGATCCGCACGCCGATGAGCGGTGTCATTGGTTTCGGACATCTATTGAAAAAGACAGCGCTGGATAACCAGCAGCTTGAGTATGTTGACATCATCATCAGCTCAGCACAAAGCTTACTCGAAATCATTGATGACATTCTCAATTTTTCAAAAATGGAAGCTGGTAAGCTTTCTCTAGAGTACAGTAACTTTGTCATGGAAACCCTAACCCATGGCGTTGAGATGCTTTTTGCTCCTAAAGCATTGGAGAAAGGTGTCACCCTCACATCATCTGTTGCTGAAGATGTGCCATCAATGCTCTATGGTGATCCCGCTCGATTACGTCAAGTACTCATCAACCTAGTCGGGAATGCGATAAAATTCACCGATGAGGGAAGCGTCAATGTCAGGATAGACAAAGAAGGCGAACAAGGCGACGAGGTTACTATTCGAATCACTGTCAGCGATACGGGAATCGGCATCAGTCCAAAACAGCAGCTCCAGCTTTTTCAGCCGTTTCAGCAATGTGATGCCTCAATTACACGCAATTATGGGGGAACAGGCCTCGGACTGGTGATAGCACAACGCCTTGTCGGCTTGATGGATGGAAAAATAACACTCACAAGTGAACCGGGCGAGGGTTCAACATTTGTCGCCCGCGCTCACCTGAAAAAAGCAACAAAAATACATGAAAACAACAAGTTAATTAACCTATCCGAAAAAACCACGTCTGCTTTCAAGACACCTGGGTACGCCGAGGACGTTGATTCATCTTTCAGCGATCTGACAATACTTGTCGTCGATGACAGTAACGTAAACCTGACCCTGGCAAAAACGCTACTCCTCAAGAAAAATGCACATGTAGTTGCCGTAACAAGTGCACTTGAGGCACTTGAGATTATCAAAAGACAGCAATTCGACCTTATCCTTATGGATTTAGAAATGCCGAAAATGAGCGGAATCGAGGCTGCTAAAAAAATACGTAAAAAACTGGATTCCAATACTCTACCTATTATTGCCCTAACAGCTCATGTTTTGCCGATAAAACAAGAGTATGTATTGAATGCAGGAATGGATGACTTACTGGCAAAGCCCTATCTTCCTGATCAGCTGTACGCGATTGTGAGCAAGTGGACAGGACATACATATACCCCAAGAAACAGACAGACCCCATAATCCGTAGATATTAGCTCGTCTATTACTTAGGCAGCTTCAGGTAACGATCCGGTATGGCGTGTCAGGACAGCCCCTGCAGCTATTGTGCTAACCTCACATGGTGGAGATTAACGCAATAAGCCTCAGGATAGAACGTATGCTCAAGCATACTGTATGGCAAATACCTGGATTTACATTTATTTGCATTCATTTACAGAAACACCAATCAGGTAATGAATGATTTCAGATGTCAATCCAAATTATATCTATAGTGATGACTGTGTGGTGAATGCTCATCATGATAGGCAATATAACGCTCTATACGATCATTCGTATACTCTTTAATCAAACGACTGTTCTTATCTAATTTATGAGTCAAATGCTTGTATTCACGACGCGACAGATAGCCATCCTCACGATACTCCTGAGACATATGACGTATCATGCGATAGCGCTTTTTTAGTTTTTTTGCTTCTTTATAGGTTAACCTGTCCCTATCAATCCCACGCTCGATTCTGCGATATTGCCGATCTAAACGGCTTTCGATATTCCGCACCCTTTTATTGTCACAATATCCCTCCTTGTGCGTGTATCCGGCATATGAAGGGGCCGCTATGGCAAGGCTGAGTGATACAGCAATCAGTGATGCGTGTACAAATTTCATGGTAGCTTCTCCTGTGATCGTTCTTCGTCAAGATTCAACTACAGAATATGCCGGCCATGCTGAACAAACACTGAATAAGATTTATTACAGCCAAATCACAAAAGTGCTAATTCAACACTGGAATCGATCCACGCTATTCGCTATCCTCATTCTCGACATCTGAGCTAGTTATGGAGATAAACTTGAGTGAATCTCTCATTGCTCGCTGTTGCTTAGAGGGATGGATTGAATGAAGTGCGTTAGAATTTGTATTTTTAGTCTGTGCCTGATTGGCTCTACATGCACCGCAACTGCAGAAACCAGATATGTGACGGATGAATTGCAACTCTCACTGCACGAGTGGATCGACTCCAAGGGCAGGCTTCTGAAGCGGTTGAATAGTGGTGAAGAGCTTGAATTGCTGGAACAAGATGGCTTCTTCGCCAAAGTACGCACCCAGGACGGTACTGTAGGTTGGACAAAAGCCGGCTTCCTCATCGAAGAGAGGCCCGCACGCACGCAGCTGACCGAGCTACAACAACAGTATGAGGTCATGACTTCAAGGCTGGAACAAAGCGAAGCCGATGTAAAAACAGCCACAAACGAGTTAAACAGGCTCAAACAGCAGCAACAACAGGCTGAAACCGAACTACAGACTCAATTGGCAAATCATGAGGGTGTCATCGCTGCACTGGACAGGCTGCAAGATGAGAATGAGGTTCTACGCAATAAGCAAATCCAGCTATATTCAGCCCTACCATTGAACTGGGTATTGATCGCAGCAGGTATCAGTTTCGTACTAGGTATTATGGCTGGAATCGGGCTATTCGACTATCGAAGTCGAAGACGTCATGGTGGGTTTCGGATATATTAGCAAAAAAACTTATGGCATACGCCTGTTAACCCTCGATGGCATATTTCTTCATCCGATAGAGCAGTGTATCGCGGCTGAGCCCCAGCATCCGCGCCGCTTTGCTACGGTTGCCGAATGTTTTAACCAAAGCCTGTTCAATCAAACTGGCCTCAAGCTCATCCATATTGAGCCCCTGTTCAGGCAACAGGAAGCGTCCGTTTGAATGCGTATTATGGCTTGGAGTTGCGCGAAACTCCTGGGGTAGATTCTCAGGTTGAACTTTGCGACCAGAAAACAGGATCAACATACGCTCGGAGAAATTCTTGAGTTCTCGTACATTACCAGGCCAATGGTAGCCGTTCAGTAACTTCAATACTGCCTTGCTATAGGTTGGTGGACGAAGCTTATAATTTGCGGCCAGCTCAGCCGTCAGCCCGGTCAGAAGTAGATTTACATCCCCTGGGCGCTGTCGTAGAGGCGGTACTTCGAGGGGTACCACATGCAGACGGTAATAGAGATCGCGGCGAAAACCACCTTCATCGATCAGTTGATTCAGGTCACGGTTGGTTGCGGCGACTACCCGCACATCGACATGTCGATTATGCGCTAACCCCACGGTTTGACACTCTCCTGTCTCCAGAAAGCGTAATAATTTCGCCTGAACCGCCAACGGCAACTCGCCAATCTCATCCAGGAAAAGGGTACCGCCATTCGCAGCCTGCACTTTGCCAACACTATCACTTGAAGCCCCGGTAAAAGCGCCCTTGCGGTGACCAAACAGCTCACTTTCAGCCAATTGAGTCGGAAGAGCCGCACAATTGACAGTGATAAAGGTCTTATCCCGCCGATGACTGTTTTGATGCAGGGCCTGCGCCAGTAACTCCTTACCTGTGCCGCTCTCACCGGAAATTAATACCGTGGCATCGGTAGCAGATACAATACGCATCGCCCTTAGCAAGGACTGAAATTCAGGGGCCATTCCTAACATAAGCGTCTCCATATCAAATCCGGCCACATTGTAGAACAGTTTTCTATTGAGGAAAACAGCTTGGGAATCCGTTTCCCCTGTAACATCATGTTGACTTCTCAGCCCTGACCGGGGAGAGGCATATTTTCAGGGGTATTAATTAAACACCTCTTTTACAATCTCAAGAAATCGTTTTGCCTGCGGGGACAGGAACTTACCACGACGCAATACGATACCGTAGCTACGATCAGGAAAATACTCACCCAGCGGGATAGTCACGATCTGCTCTTCACCCGTAAGGCAGACGTCAGTCACTATGGATATACCCAAACCGATCTCCACATATTTTTTGATCACCTCCCAACCGCCGGCCTCGAGCGTTACGTTATAGTTGGCGTTATATTGTTTGAATACCAGATCCACCATTCGCCAGGTACTCAGATGGTGAGGGGGAAGGATCAGTCCATAGGGACTGATATCATGTAATTGTATCGTCCCCTTTTTTGCTAGAGGATGATCTAACGGCGTGATCAGCACAGGTGCATAATTAACTACCGGTTGGTAGGTCACATCGTCAGGAATTTCCAGCATCGAACCGATCGCAAGATCCGTTTCGTCCGCTCTCAGCATAGCCATGCCATCTCGTCCGGTCACATTGTGAAGTCTTACCCGGATCCCAGGATAGCGCTTTACAAAACGGCGTATGGGCTCTGGCAGTATATATAGTATGGTAGATTCGCCCGCTGCAATATTCAGTTCACCACTTTCGAGTTTTCCACAAGATGCCGCAAAGGTCTCCTGTAGTTTATCCATCCCCTCAACCAGCGGCTGGGATAGCTTATACAGGGTCTCCCCCTCCGGCGTCAGCTTGATCTTCGGTCCTCTTCGCTCAAATAGAACCGTCTCCAACTCTCGCTCAAGGGCCTGAATCTGTAGCGAAACCGTCGGTTGGCTGAGATAGAGTCTCTCGGCTGCCTCACTGATCGATCCAGTTTGCGCTGCATGGCAGAAGGCCCGAAGCTGTTTTAAACGGTTTTGCTTATAGTGAATCTGTGGTGTAGCTGCCATCTAAGCCATCCAGTAGTATTGAGATAATTAATACTAAATGCATAAGCTACCAATATCAATAATAAATAAAGTCAGGAGGCATACCGATTCGCAAATAACCCCTAAATTTCGCTATTCTTAACCTTAATCCGAATGTTTCATCCGGGAACGCGATGATCGTGCCGGGAACGCTGTTCAGATGCGGATTTGTGATTGAGTTGATAGCCTAAGCTATTGAGTAGTGGCCCTGCTCCTGGCAGGATTTTGACACTCCCTACATCCCTGTAGGTCGGATGTGCCGTTTACGGACCGAAGAATGGACGATTGAGCAAATACCGCAGCTGGGCGGCGAGACCGATACGAGGGCGCGTTCAGCGTGAGTCATTGATACTTTGCACTTTGCTTATATTCCAGAAATATCTCTTAAAAACAGGTAGTTAATTACTTTTTCAAGGGATCGGGTGAAATGTTCGGGTTAAGACCGGAATCACGGAGTTGTCCCAACACTATTTATGGCAATGGCCAGCCAGAGGTATCCATGCATAAACCCCAGCTAAAAAAGGACCCAATGTATCAATTACTTAAAGAGGGCAAAATTGAGGAGTTCAATCAACGACGAAGCAACGGTGAAACCTGCGATTTACGCAATGCCGACTTGAGAGGTACAGATTTAAGGAACCTGGATGCACGAAACATTGATCTTTCCGGCGCCTACCTGCGCCATGCTGACCTGCGGGGACTCGACCTGAGCGAAAGCAATCTCGAGGGCGCGAGCATCAACAGTGCAAAGATATCAGGCACCTATTTCCCTGTGGCGCTCTCCGCCGATGAGATTACTCTGTCACTGGTGCACGGTACCCGCCTGAGGAATCGTTGATTGGCGAAATCGACCAATTGCATACGGTTATCGACCCTTTGAGGGACAGGCAATCAAACTGAATGAGAGGCTTCCGGGGAGGGCTAGCCCGAATCGAGTTGCGCAAGAATATTCCGCGCCACCATACGTTGATCCGGATTGCCCTCTTCAAGAATCTGGTATAGCAGCCTTCGGGCACTATCCACATCCCCTCTATTGCGATATTCCTGGACCTGCTCGAGCTTGACCTCAGCCTCATCAATCTCTGTGTCGGCCTCCTTCTGTTCGTGCCCTTCAATGGCATCCAACTCTGTCTCCATCTCATCATCGCTCAGGGGCACGAAACGGTCCGGATCCACGTAGCCGCTGGCGGGATCGATATCGTTGCCAACCACTTCTTCCTGCGGCTCACCCTGGTAACCTTCTTTCTTTGCCCCAGCGGATGCAGCAAGGGCGCCATCTGACAGGCCATGCGCTTCGGATCGATTGACAAAACCTTTGGAAAAGATCAGGCCCAACTCGAACAAAACCCACATAGGCAGGGCAAGCAAGGTCTGTGAGATGACATCCGGTGGGGTTAGAAACATCCCGAGCACGAAGGCACCAACGATCACAAAGGGGCGCTTTTGACCTAGCTTTTCAGGTGTGGTGACTCCCATCCATACGAGAATGATGGTGGCGATGGGCACCTCGAAGGCGACCCCAAAGGCAAAAAACAGGGTCATGACAAAGTCGAGATAGCTGCCCATATCGGTCGCCACCTCGACTCCCTCGGGGGCGGTGCCGGCAAGGAAGGTGAATACCAGAGGAAAGACGATGAAATAGGCGAAGGCCATCCCCAGGTAGAATAGCAGGGTGCTGGAGACCAGCAGTGGCATGACCAGCTTCTTCTCATGACGATAGAGACCCGGGGCCACAAATGCCCAAAACTGGTAAAGAATAAAGGGTACCGCAATGAATATGGCCAGTTGCAGACTCAGTTTGAAGGGTATCAGGAAGGGATCGATAGGCTTGGTGGAGATCATGGAGCT
>JASFJX010000062.1:0-10301 GCA_050119385.1 Candidatus Thiodiazotropha sp.
ATGAGTGTGCCTGTACCTCCAGATCCTGAAACTCACCCAGATTGTCGAGTATCACCTTCAGCGCTTTGATCAATTCACGCATTGCGGGTTTGGGATAGAGACTCTGGAAAAACTCCATTAAGTAACGCAGCTTCTTACAATCCTTGCGCAGTTCGTGCAACCGCTCAGCGGGTGTATCCTGCCCAATGTTTTGTCCATCCTTGAGTAACCGTTTGTAGAGTTTGCCTATCCGTTTATCCGCTAGTTTTGCCGTCGCTCGCATTGCATTGGGTGTTAGATCACTCTCTGGCGTCTGATCACTCTCAATGCCTGAGGAAAGCAACCAACTGCGCCAATTTTTCAGGTTCTTTCTAAAGTGTGGCGAGTTGATTTTCCTCACCAGCTCGGCCTGCGCCTGTTTATGGTGTTGTTGCAGAAAAGTGTGGAAAGGATCGAGGTCCGCTTGCAGCGCCTCTGGCAAGGAGGCGCGATAGTCCGGAAATTTCAGCAGATAGACATCCAGATCCCGCGTCTCGCCGGTTATCTGTCCGATCCAGCCAAAGGCCTGCTTAAACGGTTCCAGCTGATCCGCATCAAACACTCCTTTGATCTGGCTCATGGCAGAACGGGTTCGTCGCGTGGCGACTCTGAGGTCATGCAGAAACTCGCTATCCAAATTCGCCTTGGTGCCATCCACATTGGCTTCCAGGGTGTTCAGCAGACTCAGCATGATCTGTCGAGCCGTTACATGGGCCGGGGCATCGGGATCGAGTCTGAAATTGAGTTTGGAGCTGTAATCACCCGGTTTACGACCGATACCCAGCAACGCATCATCATACAGGCTCTGTTCCGATGGCCGCAGTTTGAGTGATGCGAGCTGCTGCTTGAGCTTGAAAAAGTCGCTGTCATACCCCTTCAACGGCTGTAGCACAATGCGGCCATCCAGGTCACCCTTCAATCTGCCCTTTATCGCGCTGAATTGATTCTTCAGCAGTATCACCCTGACAACCGTCTTCTCTTCTTCATCGAGAACACGCAAGGTGTATCGCTGCTGATTGATTTGCACCATAGGCAACAATACACGCATCTCCAATACCGGCAGCAATCGTTCACGCACTGGACCCTGGGGCATTTCCCGGGGAAATTCGGGGGATGCATCGATCGGTTGACAGGCAAGTTGCTGATGGGTTTTTCGATTCACCCAGCACAGCCTGTTTTGCTCACCCTGCTCGTGCAACAACTCACCACCTGCCTGCCAGACGCGCCAGTCAAAACTGTCATAATAGGTCTGTTTCAACTTCACTGGAGTAGCTTCCGAGAAACGATAGGATTCCGAAAGGATCTGTTTCAGCCCGTCCAGATCGAGCTCATCAGGTAACATGTAGGTAAGTGGTTGTTGTGCCATCAGGCAACCTCAGATATAACAAAGCTGCAATAAAAACAAGAGATTAACTTACCCAGCTTGGTGTGACAATCACCAGAGTCAGAACTTGTCTATTTTAAATCTCTATAAGTAATATTCACCCGGTAATAAGCCAATATGCCGGATTATTATTTATCAGCGGCTTCGGCAAGACACTTGCTGGCTATCTCATAGACATCCTTGGATATTTCTGAGTGTGACAGGACACGTTCAAACTGTGCACGCATCAACGCCTGTCGCTGATCGTCATAACGTCGCCAGCGACTCATGATCCGCATCATCCTTGCGGCTATTTGGGGATTCAGTCTGTCGAGCGCAATGACCTGATCGGTGAGAAAGGCATAGCCGGAACCGTCACTGTGATGAAATGCATTGATATTCATACTGCAGAAGACGCCAATTAGACTGCGCACCTTGTTTGGATTACGCAGGGAAAAGGCGGCGTGGTTCATCAATTCCTTGACCCGTTGCAGCGTCCCGGGCAGACGCGAACTCGCCTGTACCGAAAACCACTTGTCCATGACCAGGGGGTCGTCGATCCATCGCGACTCAAAGGCGGCAAGGGCGAGATCCCGTTGAGGACAATCGGTGTTGGCCAGTGCACCGAGCGCCGCCATCACGTCAGTCATATTGTCCGCCTGTTCGAACTGCTCATAACAGACCTTGTGGATAGCGGGATCATTCAACTGCATAAGATAATCCAGGGCCAGATTTCTTAATCGTCGTCTGGCAATGGAACTAGGCGCTATATCGTACGGGGATTGAGAACCATTCTGCTGGTAGAGCGTTAACAAGCGCTGGCGCAATCGGCTGGCCAACGCATGTTTGAGCCACTCCCTGACATTATGGATCGCCGCCACATCGACAACCTCCATCTGATCACCCAGGGTGGACTCACTGGGCAACCTTAATACTTCACTGAGCAGCGCCTTGTCGGCGGATTCATTACTCATTGCAGTCTCAAAGGCGCTCACCAGACCTTCGCTCAGCACCAGGGAATTACCCGCCCGATAGTCATCCACCAGCTTTAACAGGGTTCTCTGTGCCAAGGCCTGGGAGGCATCCCAGCGATTGAATGGGTCCGTATCCCTGGCCATCAGGAACATCAACTCTTCATCGCTCGCCGGGTAGCGTAACTTCACCGGCGCCGAAAACCCCCTCAACAAAGAGGGTACCGGCTTTTCGTCGAGGCCGACAAAGATGAACTGCTGTTCTGTCTCAAACAGTTCAAACATTCGCCGGGTACCTCGAGGTTCCGCCTCATCGTGTAACTGTAACGGCAACTCTTTCCCCTCCCTGTCCAGCAGTGCTATCTCAATGGGTATATGGAAGGGCTTCTTATTCTGTTGCCCCGGAGTATCCGGACAGTGTTGCCGCAAACACAACCGATAGCTACCCTGCTGCACCTGGTATTCAGCTTCCACCTCCACCACCGGGGTACCTGACTGGCTGTACCAGAGACGAAACTGGCTGAGATCCCGGCCACTGGCATCCTCCATGCAACGAACAAAGTCATCGGTGGTGACGGCCTCACCATCGTGACGCTGAAAATAGAGATCGGTTGCCTTTCGGTAGAGGGCAGGACCAAGAAGATTCGCCTGCATGCGCACCACCTCGGCCCCTTTCTCATACACCGTCACAGTGTAGAAATTGTTGATCTCGATATAGCTGTCCGGACGTACAGGATGAGCCATGGGACCCGCATCTTCAGCGAACTGATGGCTGCGCAGCAGGCGCACGTCATCGATTCGTTTGACCCCGCGTGATCCCATGTCGGCCGAGAATTCCTGGTCACGAAAAACGGTCAGTCCCTCTTTCAGACTAAGCTGGAACCAATCGCGACAGGTGATCCGGTTACCCGTCCAGTTGTGAAAATACTCATGGGCGATAACACCTTCGATGCCCTGGTAATCACTGTCAGTAGCGGTATCGGTGCGGGCCAGCACATACTTGGAATTGAATATATTGAGGCCCTTGTTCTCCATCGCCCCCATGTTGAAATCATTCACCGCCACGATCATGTAGATATCCAGGTCATACTCGCGTCCATATTGCCGTTCATCCCAAGCCATGGCCTTTTTCAATGAACTCATGGCATGATCGCATTTGTCGATGTTTTCCGGCTCCACATAGATTCGCAGATCCACCTCCCTGCCGGAAAGGGTGGTATAACTATCCTGCTGAAAGCGCAAATTGCCGGCGACCATGGCAAATAGATAACAGGGCTTGGGAAAGGGGTCCTTCCAACACACAAGGTGGCGGCCGTTCTCCAACGTCTGCTCATCGACACAGTTCCCATTTGCAAGCATGACAGGGAAATCAGCCTGACTGGCCATGATCGTAGTGGTAAAACGCGCCATCACATCCGGTCGATCAAGATAGTAGGTGATGCGCCTGAATCCCTCAGCCTCACACTGGGTACAATAGAGCCCTCCAGAGCGGTAGAGCCCTTCCAGGGCGGTATTTTGATAAGGATAGATGATCACCTGGGTGGTCAGGGTAAATCGTTCCGGCACATTGCTAACGACCAATGATCTCTCATCGACCTGGTAGGCCCCTTCATCGAGGGTCTTATCATTCAACTCGATGGTCTGTAGTTGCAACCCTTCACCATCCAGTATCAACTCAGGGTTTAGCGCTTTACTGACCGGATTTCTACGCATATGCAATCGACTTGTTACCTTTGTCGACTCATCCTGCAGATCAAAAACCAGCTCTACGTCATCGATCAGGTAATCCGGTGGCCGATAATCCTTCAGATGGATGGTTTTGGCATTTTTTGTTCTCATCAGTCGTTTACACCTATTCTGTTGTGCTGGCCGGGAACAGCGAGTTGATTCAATAATTCCGTTTAAATTCTTTCCATTTTCCTATAATAGCCGCCGTCGATAAACGCTAAGTATTTACCTGATTTCAGGCAACTGAGAGATTTCTCTCTATTTCTCCCACTTTTATCGATGCCCTAATCCGAATGTTTCCATCCGCAAAAGCGTAGCAAGAGCTATTGATGCATGTAAAAACCTTAAGCTAGTTTATTTTCTAACTGCCCGGATGAAATATTCGATCCAATACATCAAATTTTGCATGGAGTTCTCATATTCTATCTCTATCACTGATCTGCTAGTTTTAAATATTCCATTGAATTTCACTCAAGTGAGTGCGAAAGAAGGAAAAATCAGCCCTCCGGATTGCTAGGAATAATCCCTGCCGTGGAACTCAGTTTCTCCTGCTAATAAGTTGAATAGGATGGTATAATCATTTTATTTTCCTTTTTTTACAATTAGTTAGTAATAGTATAATGGCAATTTTTTGCCAAGGAACAGCGTTTTATGCCAAATGTCGTCATGTATTCAACCGCGATCTGTCCCTACTGCGTTCGAGCCAAGCATTTGCTGGAAAACAAAGGGGTTACTTTTGAGGAGATTCGCATCGAACACAATCATGAAGTGATGCAGGAGATGATGCGCCGCAGCAACCGACATACCGTCCCCCAAATCTTCATCGATGACTATCATGTAGGTGGCTACGATGATCTCGCCTCGATGGAAATGTCGGGTCAGCTCGATCACCTGCTGGGTAGATCAGAGAAATGAGCCAATCTATCGAGAAGGAGCTGGAAAAAGTCCGTTTGGATAAGTGGTTATGGGCTGCGCGCTTTTTCAAAACCCGCCAGATTGCTTGCGAAGCCATCAACGGAGGTAAAGTGCATCTCAATGGCCAGCGTACCAAGCCTGGCAAGGAGATCAAAGCGGGGTCACAACTGCGCATCCATAAAGGGGCCCTGGAGTGGGATATTACGGTGCGGGTATTAGCGACGCAAAGACGTCCCGCCTCAGAGGCACGCAATTTTTATGAAGAGTCAGCGGAAAGTATCGCACAACGGGAAAAGATGGCAGAAGCACAACGACTCGAACGATCCATGTCGCCCAAAACACTGCTTGGCAAGCCCAACAAGAAACAGCGGCGCATGATTCACCGATTCACCGGAAAATCCAATTAACTCAGCCTGTTAGCTCTAACAATGGATCAGGATACCTTTCGTCGTACATATCAGGAGATGAATGAGCGCATCTGCGCTTATGAAAAGAGTATTCTGTCTCGCCATTGCGGATGTTCGCAATCGAAAAAACTCTGCATCGCAGAGCGAGAGGGTATTCACTGTGTCTCAGATGCAGCACTGCAGCAGTGCCAGGAACTACTGGATACTCTCCGTCAACAGGCCCGTTTTGCCCTGAAATCAAACGATCACAAGACAGTCCTTCCCCATGGAAAGGCGATGCGACTCCAGATAGGGGGATTGCGCGGGCTCTTCTCTGCACTCCATCCTGGACGTCCCATACCGGAAACGATCGAGGATGTGTTTGAACTGATCAACCAGGCCAAGTCGGTCTATGGGATAATGGATAATCTACCTTATCAAACGCTTATACAACAGGTATCCGCCTATAAGGGCAGACAGCGAGGAAGTCACCGTTAGCCAAATGCTTCACCCCTGATCATCCCATTCCCGGATAAAATATTCGGGTTAGTGAACGCCCTGCAAGCGTTGCAGAATCTCTCTCAGCGGTTCAAATACCGGCAGCAATTTTTTCCTCATCAACGATCCGATTGCATCCGTGTCATACAAAACCGGCCTAACGACCCCATAACCGAGACCCGACAACAAATAGAGTGTGCGCAACTCTGACTCCCTTTGACCGACCGCATCGCAACAGGCAAGAAAATCCTCGCTGCACAATCCCTCGGCTTGAGCTTCAAGCGCTTCCAGGGTCAGATCCGGATCCCCTGTCGGGCGCAGCGATTGGAGATATTCACGAACGATATCAAGCAGTGTCGTTACGACATCCTGATTGGCTGGTTTCTCCATGACTTTCAGTAGGGTGGAGATGAAGCCTTGACCGGATGATGAGTGAATTCGCAACAGCTGCGCGGCAAAGGGATTGCCCTGATGCGACAATGGAAGTAACACTGCCTTTTCTTTGTCCGTCAAGGATCCTGCAACAGACTCGGTGGGCAGATCATCAGGCAATGTGGCAAGAAAACCAAGGTAGTAGGTCGGCTTGCGATGGCAGCGTTTCCACAGATTGGCCCTCTCCTCTTCACTGATCAAACCGGGTTGCAATATCAGGCGCAAGCTCTCAACGATAACCATGGGTTCTGATTCAAAGGGGAGATAATCGAGTAGAAAGCGGGCCAATTCCGGCCCCATACTACCCTCTAGGATTTGTCGGTTATTAAGCATTCGACGTGCATTGTCAGGATCCTGACTGATCCACCAGGCACGTCGAGCCAATTCATCAGTTATACCCTTGGCGCAGGTAAAGGCCACCACTGCTTCAGGCTCACCCAGCAACAACAATTGCTCGAGGTTGTCATCACGGGTCTGTCCCATTCGACTCCAGCGCTTGAGATAGACCGGATAGCCTCCTGGAGAGCCCTGCACATGACCGGAAAGCACCTCACGTACTTTGCGTAAATAGAGATCGTCTCGGCAATTGGGATTGAGAACTATCTTTGATTCACCCTTTTCGGATAATCCAAACAGGGTCATGGTGGATTCGTCTATGCGTATCGCTTGCGGCTTGTTTGCCAGTAGCACATTCAAGCGTAGCGAATCCTCGCTGCTCAACGCCATAGGATTAACCCGCATGTTTCATCCGGGAACGCGATGATCGCACCGGAATTGTCGTCCAGATGTGGATTTGCTGGGGCATTCCACACAGCGTCATGAGTGTACTGTCCGTTCTATTGCACAGACTCTTTCGGCGGCGTGTAGTTACTGTCTTTTGGATTGATGAAAATAAATTGGCTTTCCCCATCGTCCAATTCAGCGAAGTCCATGGTTGTCTCATCGAGCAAAGAAAAATACTCTGGCTCCATGATCACATTGACCCCTTCGGAATCGAACTGAATATCGTCATCCTTGGCATCATCGAAACCCATCAGGTAGTCAAATGTGCCGTCTTCATTCTTTTTTGCGGCAAACCGCAGGGCCATACCTTCAGTACCCCCCATCTTTGCCGCCTGTTGTATCTGTTGTGCTGCCCGAGGTGTTATTTTAAACATCTGTCACCTGTATGAATTTTGCAGTTACAGTCGCTTATGCCTTGTTTTTTAACGCATCAACATGCGCTACAAAACGCTGAACCCAGTTATTTCCACCCACATTTCTCATATGTGTATAGCTCGCCAGCAAATTTTTATAGACAAAACCGTCAAATTTGCCGTTGATACCTGTCCCTCGTTCCACCTTATACACAAAATCACGCTCATCGCATTCAAGTGACTCCAACGATGAATAGTGGAACTCATGGGCATGGATCACCCTATTCGAGTCATCATCCCTAACTTGGGGCCAAGGCCCTCTGCCGGTATCACGTAAACGTACGTACCCCCTACCCTGGGGCTTTTCGTACATCCGAGTGTCAGCCGGAATCACACCAACCATTCTACATTGTTTACCACCCCAGGTAAGGCTTCGGGTTAGATATATTAATCCGCCGCACTCAGCGTAAACCGCACCTCCCTGCTCCACATACCGGGCAATCGCATCACGCATGGATCGATTTGCCTCGAGCGCTTCCATGGCCGTTTCAGGAAACCCTCCACCTAAAAAAAGTCCATCGATTTCAGGTAGTCTATTGTCATTCAAGGTGTCGATTTCCACTAACTCCACACCCAGTGCACGAAACTTGTCCAAGTCGTCGGGGTAGTAGAATCCGAACGCGCTGTCACGAGCAATAGCAATTCTAAGTGGATTTTTGACTGTAGAATAGGAGGAAAATCGTGTGGTATTGAGCTGGGGCGTCGAGGATTTGGCCGATATTTCAAGCACTTTTTCAATATCGACATGCTGCTCAACGGCATCAGCCAGACGTTGGATAATCTGCTCTGACCTGTCACTCTCATTGCTTGGAATCAACCCTAAGTGACGCTCATCGATTTGCAACCGGCTGTCTGCCTGGATAGCCCCCAATACCGGGATATCCGTGTAGTGTTCAACGACCTGGATAAGCTTGGATTGATGCCGCTGCCCCCCAACCTGGTTCAGGATTACCCCCGCTATATCGATACTTTGGTCAAATGCCTGATACCCCAGTAACAAGGGGGCGATGCCTCTGGTCATACCTCGGCAGTTAATGACTAGTATCACTGGCGTACCCAAAAAGGCTGCCATGGCGGCATTACTATTCGAACCTTCGATGTCCACCCCATCGAAAAGCCCTTTGTTACCCTCGATGAGGGCCATCTCACTAGCGCGCATGTAGTTGGCGTAGTTGTGCAGAATTTCATCTCTGCTCTGGGTGTAAAAATCGAGGTTATAACAATCCCTGCCGGCCGCGGCGGAGAGCCACAAAGGATCAATATAGTCAGGCCCTTTTTTGAAGGGTTGCAGCGCAATACCGCGCTCGACCAAGACCCTGACAAGACCGATGGCCAGGGTTGTCTTACCGGAGGATTTATGGGCGGCTGAGAGGTATATCGCTGACACGTGAAACCATCGGTAGAGGATCAATGACACTCAACAGGGGTTGATATGCCCTATTCAATGCAACACATCCTACCTTGTAACCAAAAAATCCACCACCGACAATCGGTGATGGATTTTTCAACTTATACTGACTGAATAATTAGTCTTCGAGGGTTTCGGGAAACACCTTGATAACCCGCGCCGCAATGGCCACTAAAGTCAGCGCCACGGCAATACCCGCCATACCTAGCGCCGCCTCAGGAAAGGTTGGCGCATAGTTCGCGACCTGGCCGTCAAAGAAGCCACTTTCGATGATCTCTTTGCCCGGGAACAGATTCATTGGGTAGACCTGCCCCCCGATGACGATGACATAGATCTGAAAGAAACCGCCTATGAGCACCGCAATCGATGCTGCGGTAATTGCCCAGCGGGACTTCTCAAAGGCAGGCGAATAGAGCAGAAAGAGCGGAATAATACTGCCAATAAGCACCTGACCGACCCAAAACATCGCCGTGTAGACACCACCATCCAGCAGGATGAAGCGCTCGATACCATGATGCTGGGTTGCATAGAGATTAGTCAGGTTATAGGCCAGAACGAAGTAGAGTACCGCCCCGACAAAGACACCGAGCAGGTTTTTCAGCTTGGCCAGTCGAAGATCGCCTATCTCTCTATCGCCCCAGACATAGGCGGCGATCAGGGTAACAATGAAAAAGGCCAATCCATAACTGAAAGACATGATGACGAACATCGGCGCCATGATAGCCGCGTCGTAAGCCTCACGGGCCACGAGAAAACCGAAGATCGATCCTGTACCGGTGGTAAGCGCGATACGCCAGAAGAAGGCAACAAAACCCAGGGGACGTTTGAATATAGCCATGCCGCGGTCGATCATCGCCCACAGATAGACCGCAACTATTGCGATGAAGCCGCTATAGAGAATGACATTCCAGGCAAAGATCGATTTGAAATTGTACTCAGTCATGGCGACGACCAAGCGATCCGGCCGGCCAAGATCGAGTACTAG
Source organism: Candidatus Thiodiazotropha sp. (assembly GCA_050119385.1). GTDB lineage: Bacteria > Pseudomonadota > Gammaproteobacteria > Chromatiales > Chromatiaceae > Thiodiazotropha. The sequence continues at coordinate 9,901 of JASFJX010000062.1, forward strand.
AACCATCAAGCCTCCGACCAGTAACCCTATAGCCAGCAACCCGGAATAGCGACCAAGCGGTTTATATAAGGGGCCACCGAAAACAGAGCCGATAGAGGCGACATTCAGTGCTCCCGAAGCGGCGACGATCAGAAATATCGCAAAGACATGGGGCAGGCCCCATACGACCTGGTTGGACATGCCGGTCACCCAGTGACCATGATGTTCCATATAGTATGCAGCGCCCAAACCTACGGCTATAAATGCACCGAGTACCATCAAGCCCATCCAGAAACGGATAGGTGAGCCACAGTAGAGCTCGCGGTAATACATCTTACTCATATGATTTCAAGCTCCCTACAGATCACAGGTTGAGGTAGCGTACACCGGTATTCAACTCGAGGTCGGCCCGGATCTGTACT
>JASFJX010000063.1:0-10204 GCA_050119385.1 Candidatus Thiodiazotropha sp.
ATCGCCTCAACCTGGCCCTTCTCGAGACTTCGTCCGGAATAGAGCTTCAATACCACTGAGGCACTGGGAAATTTACGCTTGCGCACAAACACCGACTGCTTCGGATTCGCCAGATGGACTCTAGCGCTTTCGACATTGGTCAGAGTCGTGATGCTGCGGGCCAGTTCACCCTCGATGGCACGCTGATAACGTGCCGATTCCACCAACCGGCTGGTGGAAAACCCGGTATCCTCCTGCATCAGCTCGAAGCCGGCGGAACCCGATTGCGGCAACCCCTGGCCGGCAAGTTTCATCCGCGCTTCCTGCAGTTCGCTGCTGGGCACCATGATGATGCCGTTGCTCTGATCGATCTGATATTTGATGTCGGCCTGCTGCAACGCCTGGGCTATTTCGACCGCATCCTTGTGGGCAAGATTGCCATATAGCGGACTGTAGCTGGGATTCCAGCTCCATGCCACCACTACGACGCCCAGCGCGACACTCGCGGCAAATCCCACCATCACAGCAATTACACGCACAGTGGGGTTGTCCTGGAGTTTATTCCCCACCTGAAGTTCAGTGCCTGTCTCGGTAGCTGTCGTTGCCATTTTTTACCTGCTTTTTTAATTAGTTAGATTGCCATGTTCATAACGTCTTTATAGGCTTCAACGAGTTTGTTGCGCACTTGCACCATGGCCTCGAAGGAGAGGCTCGATTTCTGTGCCGCAATCATCACCTGAGCCAGATCCATATCACCCTCACCACGCTCAAATGCAGTACGTAGTGCACTGGCTTCCTGTTGCGCCGAATTGACATGATCGATGGACTGTTGCAGGAGTTCACCGAAATCCGCCCCACTGCTCTCTGATGGCTGAGTTGATTTATCAGTGGCCTGTGCCGCCATTACCCGCATCTGAGCAAGGACTTGATCAATATTCATACTGTTACTCATGTTTCCTTTCCCATAGAAATCAACGACTCATTTTTACGACGCAGTTTTCATACCATATCAACCCGGTATGGCGACGCCCGCTTCGCGCATACGTGCGATCTTGTAGCGTAATGTCCGTTCACTGATGCCAAGGCGGCTGGCGACCGCCTTACGGCTGCCTGTCCCCTCTTCCAATGCATCAAGAATCATCTGCTCTTCCACTGAGCGCAGGTCTTCCGGCAGACAGCCCTGGGAATTGGATCGCTGTGATACCTGCACTGGATTGGATTCCGCCTCCTCACTCTCGAAGCTGAGCTCCTCAGCATCTATCACACCGTCGCTATCGAGAATCAGTGCCCGTTGCATCAGGTTGTCGAGTTCGCGTACATTGCCCGGCCATGCATGGGCAAGCAAGCGTTGTTTTACCTCATCGCTGAAGCTTGGCATTGTCTGTCCGGCCCGAAGATTCTGCTGTAGTAGATGGCGTGCCAAGGGAAGAATATCCCGCGGGCGTTCCCGCAGTGGTGGCAGGCTCAGGGGAAAGACATTCAAACGATAGAAAAGGTCCTCCCTGAAGCGCCCTGCCGAGACCTCTTCCCGTAGTTTGCGGTTGGTGGTCGCCAGTACTCTGACATCCAGTTCAATCAGCTTGCGGCCACCCAGACGTTCAAGCTCCTTCTCCTGCAGCACACGGAGTAGCTTTGCCTGCAGTGCCAGACTCATTTCTGATATCTCATCGAGTAACAGGGTGCCACCCTGGGCCTGCTCGAATTTTCCGGCCGTTGCCTGGTAGGCGCCGGTAAAGGCCCCCTTCTCATAACCGAAAAGCACCGCCTCAAGCATATTTTCCGGGATAGCGGCACAGTTGATGGCCACAAAGGGACCTTCGGCACGGGGCGAGTGCTGATGGATATAGCGGGCAAACACCTCTTTACCGGTACCGCTCTCCCCATGCAACAACACTGTTGCATCACTTCCGGCTACCCGAAGAGCCAGGTCGAGCACCTCGCGACTGCGCAGATCCTCAACAACCGGGCCATCCAAGGCAGGCTCAGCAACTGAGTTGATGTGATTGGCGACCTTGCTGATCAGTACTTCGGCCTCGAATGGCTTTGCCAGATAATCAACGGCGCCGCCATGTATCGCCTTGACTGCCTTTTCGATAGTACCAAAAGCTGTCATCAACAACACTGGCAGGTCTGGGTAGCGCTCCCTGATCTTGCGCAACAGGCAATGTCCATCCATGGGTTGCATCTGCACATCGCTTATCACCATACCGACAGATCTCTGCTGCAGCAGATTTAATGCCGCGCCACCCTCTTCGGCAACACAGATCGGGTAGCCGGCAAGTTCCAATGTGTCACTCAAGGCTTCCCTCAATGCAGGATCGTCTTCAACAATCAGCACCGTCGCTAAACTCATGACAGGCTCCTCATCGCATCATAATGTTCTGAAACACTCCTTCGTTCACCCACCATTCCTCTGTGAATATCGATCTCTCTCAAAGCCAAGGGGAAACGAAGATGAAAAAGGGCACCCCCGTTATCGGCATGCCCACAGCTGATCTCTCCTCCATGATTCAGCACCAGATTCTGTACAACAGCCAATCCCAAACCTGTACCTGCGTTACGTGTGGTAAAAAACGGATCGAAGATACATCGCTGCAGATCGTCCGGGATACCATGACCATTATCCGCCACATCCAACTCGATTTCGGATCCCACGCGTAGAGAAAGCGTGACTTGGCTGGCACCCTGTTGTACCGCATTTTCGAGCAGATTGTTCAACACTCCCTGGAGTGCGTCTGAACGTCCGATCATGATGGCCTGCTCCTGACTCTGGTCATCAATCAACAGCTGCACCTGGGCTTCGGCCAACTCCTGCTCGACAGAAGTCGCGAATGTCCGTACTAACTCACTCAATGAAAGACGAGACTCACCCGCGTCTCCGCCACGGGCGAACAGCAGGATGTCATGGATTTGACGTTCCATATGCTGCAGTCTGTCACGGAGTTTGGCGGTAAACTGATGGCGCTTCTGAGTTGGCAGATCGTTACTGGTCAGATGGGAGACATAAAGCAGAGCGGTACTCAATGGGGTTCGCATCTGGTGTGCCAGTTGAGCCGACATTTCCCCCATCGCGGTCATGCGTTCACGCCGGTTCAGCCGTTCTTGCAGGCGACGGGTTTCAGTCACATCAAGGAGAACAAGAATACGTCCAGGTGTCTGCTCCAACTGGCTGGAAGAGATTGTAAGCAGACGACCGTTAACCAACTTGAGTTCACTACCCGAGATATCACCGGTCAAAACATTGGCGCGCATGACTTCTGGCCAGGTGTCAAACTCATTGAGGCTGGCAAACAACTTGAGGGCAGCCGGATTAAACTCACGAACGCGCTCTTCGCCATCCAGGACAATCACCGCCGCAGGCAAGGTTTCAAGTAATCTCTCAAGACGATCTGCCAGTCGTTCCTTCTCTGCGAGCTGCACCATACGCTCACTGCGGGCTGCCGCAAGTTCCTGGCTTAACTCAAGAACCTGTTCCTGCAGCTGTTGATAGGATCCAGTCAACTCTTGTGAGAGTTGATTAAACAGCTTGAACGCCGATTCCAAGGCGTGCTGTTTGTCGGCAAGAGATGGCTTGGGTGACACGGTTATTGGCCTCATGTTGTCAATTGAGCGTACTCACAGACAACATTTGCAATATGTGTGCCTAATTAATTTTCTCTTTTATATCAAACTGTTAGAAAGTTTGTTTTGAGGGCGCGTCAAATTCCCGGCGACTCTGTTTGACGCTGGAGACCATATTTACGTAACTTTTCCACCAGTGTGGTACGCCGCATATGCAATCGCTTGGCGGCATGTGCAACGATGCCATCCGATTCATCCAGGGCCTGCTGGATAAGGCTCTGCTCCAGGGAATTGAGATGTGCCTTCAGATCAAGTCCATCATTGGGCAGTCGCGGGGCATTCACGGTAGTACCCGGCTCCTCTCCCTCAAGGCTGACTTGCGGGAGTTGGGATATATCATGCGTGCCTCCGTTAGGACGAAATTTATCCGGCAGATCATTCACTTCGACAACCCCGTAGGGATGTAAGATTGCAAGGCGTTCAATCAGATTCGCCAGTTCCCTGACGTTACCGGGCCAACGGTAGTGACTCAAGGCTGTGATCGCAGCTGGTGTCAACCGGACCGACCCCCTTTTCTCATTTTCAATGCGATGGATCAGGTCGTTCACCAATACGGGAATATCTTCAACGCGATCCCGTAACGGAGGCATTTCGATGGGAAAGACATTCAACCGATAGAAAAGATCCTCCCTGAAGTCGCCCTTCGTGATTGCCTCTTCGAGATTCCGATGGGTTGCGGCGATAATACGGACATTGCAAGCCATGGTTTTATTACTACCGACCCGCTCGAAGGTTCTCTCCTGCAGAACCCGCAACAGCTTAACCTGCATCGGCATACTCATGTCGCCGATTTCGTCCAGAAACAGGGTTCCCCCCTCGGCCATTTCGAAACGGCCCTGTCGAGCACTGATCGCCCCGGTAAAGGCCCCTTTCTCATGACCAAATAACTCGCTTTCGAGTAGTTCCCCCGGGATTGCACCACAATTAACAGGAACAAAGGGCTTACCTCGCCTTACTGAGTGAAAGTGGAGTTTGCGAGCCACCACCTCTTTTCCCGTACCGGATTCTCCCAGAATCAATACAGTCGCCTCGGAATCGGCAACCTGCTCAATCATTTTGTTGACTTGCCTGGTTGCCCGGCTGCTACCCGATAAGCTGCGGAACAGTTCCACCGGACGAGAGGTCTGGAGATCTGTCGTTTTGAACTCTTGATAGACCTGGGCTTTATGAAGCAAAACCATAAGGTCATCATAAACACTCGGTAATTTGAAACTACCGATCACATTGTCACAGCCTTCGAGCTTCTCTGGCAAGCCAGTATGCTCATCAAAGAGCTGAAAGGCCGGCATATCAGGAAAATCCTCCTGCAGACGCCGTGCAATCTCAAGCTGCCGATCCACTTCAAGGTCAATACCGAGGAATAGGGCCACACACACGAAACCCTTATCATTCGTAGGCAACACAATTTCAGACAGTTCCGAGACAACATGCAGTTCGCCTTCAACAAAACTGATGATATTCTTCAGGTACTTCTGTCGTTCAGAATTCTGGTCGATTAAATAGACGCAAAGATTTGGAAACACTGGACCATCTATAGCTTTCGTTTGACCCATTATCCAAGTCCATTTGATGTAGGTGTCAATTCAATAGGATTTCACCGAAGTTAAGCAGTATTTATGGGAAATGTCAAAATTTCGTCGATCCAATATTTTTCATTAATTTTTTTTACTAACACTTTGTAATTATTATTGTTTGATCCCATACCCTCATAGTGCGGTAGAGAATCACTCGCAAAACATACTGTCAATCACACTATTCTTCCACTTCCACACCTAATCTTTACGTACTGTTCTATTCTCAGCAATTGATTCCGCAAGTGAATCCAACCCATCAGATTTCTCCATATCTGCCGACAAGAGGCCTATAGACAGAAGAGTGACCACAGTTTGGTTTTTCCAATAAATCGGGTCATATACTTTGAATTGTATAGGTTTAATCTAGTAATATTCCATGGCTAAGCTCACCCTCTCCTTTAAAGGTCGTGTTATTGATGTCTTTCACATTGAGAGTGACGAGACAAAAATCGGACGCAATGAGAATTGCGCCATATCCATCGACAGCCTTGCCATAGCCCCCATGCAGGCAGTTATCATAAGTAATGACGATCAAAGCTATCTCCTTCAGGCACTGGAGGAGGAGTTTCCGGTTCTGGTCAATCACCAAAAGATCAAGGAAACAACCCTGCACCATGGCGATGTGATACAGGTCGGGAAACACACACTCTCTTTTTCTGAAGATGTTATGGACCTGGGTACGGATCTAGGCTCAAACAGTTTCAGCGACGACTTGGCCGTTGAGGACGAGTCGGACGAGAATAGTGAGTTGAAGGCCGATACAGGTATTCTTCAGATTGTAAATGGCGATAATTTCGGACGAATTATCCCACTGAAAAAGAATTTGACCCGGATAGGTCATAGCGGCGGTGATTGCGCTATGGTCGCGCGGAGAGAAGATGGCTATTTCATCTCCTTTCTCGAAGGAAGCAATCCTCCCAGTGTCAACCAAAGGCCGATCGGCAACCAAGCGCAATTATTGACCGATGGGGATATTATCGATTTAGGCGGCACACAGTTGCAGTTTCATGACTAGAATAGGGATATGAACGCACCAGACCCAAATGAACGACGGCGATTCCATCGCGTGCTCTTAGACGCCCCCGCGACCATCGTAAGGAATGAAAAAAGCTATACCACCACTCTGATAGATATCTCTCTCAAGGGTGCGTTACTCAACACCCCCGAAGACTGGCCCGGTAAGCCGGGGGACGAGCTTAACATCGAGGTGATGCTCAACAACATCGATGCCATTATTTCCATGCATGCGGTATGCGCCCATGAACAGAGCAAACAGATCGGAGTACGATGCAAGGAGATCGACATGGAGAGCATCATGCTATTACGCCGCCTGATCGAATTGAATATCGCAGATGAAGCTCAGCTGCAGCGGGATTTGGAATCCCTGGGTTAACGTTTACGCTGCATGAATGCGGTAAATACAAAAGCGCCAAACAGCGCATAGTAAATGGCCTCACCACGCTCAGCACCGAAAAAAATCGCCCCATAACCGCCAATGGCGGCGCCAATCCCGCCAAAAGCCAAGCCCCGCATGACCCGGCATAAGGTACAGTTTTTGTTATCCATGTATGCCATCAGTTCAACAGTGCCTCGATACAGTCGAGATAGGCTTCTTCATCGGGCATCCGATTGGCGGATTGGGCCTCCCACAGCATCCGTCCCAGACACTCCATCAGTTGATGTTCCGCTTCATGGGCCTCTCCCATGCGTTGGCATAGGCGCCGATAGCGTTCGCTGATACCAACCGGTCGATCGGTTGATATCTGCTCCAACAGGCTGATATGCATCCCCATATGAAAAAATGGATTACTTTCACCCGTTTGCCCGTGAAACTCCTGTGCCAGAGAACGCTCTCTGTTATTCAACATGGCATGGTATTCAGGATGTTGCGCAATCACGCTGGCAACCATCTTCTCCAGTGGTTCCATTTCGTTACCTGCCTGATACTTTCTCCAGGCCTCGAAAAAGACCTGGCGTAACTGATCTCGGTCACCGCTGAACATAAGTGATATTCAATACTCTAGGGGCTTGTGGCTTGCTTGGCGAGCTTATCCAGTGCTGCGCTGACTTTAGCCTTGACCTCAGGCCTGTCATTGATAGCAAATCGAAGACGCTTTCCCACCTCTGTCGCGCCGGCAGCATGATCGATACGGTTGAACACTTTCAATCCAGCCTCTGTTGCTGCGCCTACAAAGCGCTCAGCGGTCTTTTCAACATTGAAATGGCTTTTCACATTAATCAACCCTGTGTCTGCCACAACCATGGAAGCGGATACCAGTAATACAAAAACCATGAAAAAATATGTCGTTTTTCTCATCACTGTCTCCGTTGCAATGGCCCGACCATCGAAAAACCTTGTTCAGGCGGCTATTTATTCACTCTTTTCCCGATATTCACACAGATCTTCGATAACACAACTCCCACATCGAGGTTTGCGTGCTATACAAGTATATCGCCCGTGTAATATCAACCAATGATGCGCATCTTGCAAGAAGGGTTCAGGGATATAACGCAGGAGTTTTTTTTCAACCTCCAATGGTGTCTTACCTGGCGCCAGACGGGTTCGATTGGCAACCCGAAAAATGTGAGTATCCACCGCCATGGTGGGGTGGCCAAACGCAGTATTCAATACTACGTTGGCGGTCTTTCGACCCACACCCGGTAAACCCTCCAGTGCTTTACGCGTATCCGGCACTTTACCCCCATACTCTTCAATTAATATACGACATGTCTCGACAATATTCTTAGCTTTGCTGTTGAACAACCCGATGGTTCTGATATGCCGCTTCAGCCCTTCCACACCGAGTGTGAGCATCTTCTCTGGTGTGTTGGCCAGGGGATAAAGCTTTTGTGTCGCTTTATTCACACTTTTGTCTGTTGCCTGTGCCGATAAAATCACCGCCACGAGCAGTTCGAAAGGTGTTTTATAGTTTAGTTCAGTGGTGGGATTGGGATTGTTCGCCTGCAAGCGCTCGAAAATCGCCTGGCGCTTCTCTCTATTCATATATTATTATTTTCCTGCTTTCCTCAACCATCGCATCAGAACTATTCTGGAGTGCTAATTTTCAGTGCGGACCGGGCAACTCAAACCTCAGCACTAAAACACTCCAAACTTGTCATCAGTTTCCTATAACCTCACAGATCAACCGGCCTTCGGTGCTGCATCCTTGATATCCTGACTCACCTGATCGGAAAATTTCTTGAAGTTGTCTCTAAACATGCTCGCAAGCTTCAATGCTTGGGCATCATACGCCGATTGATCTTTCCAGGTATCTCTCGGAAACAGCACATCAGCCGGAACACCCGGTACCTGAGTAGGTATTTCGACGCCGAAAATCGGGTCTAACCGCATAGGTACACCCTCAAGTTTCCCATCCAACACTGCATTTACCATGGCACGGGTATGAGGTATCGCCATTCGGCTACCGACACCATAAGGGCCACCTGTCCAGCCGGTATTGATCAACCAGACTTTTGACTTGTGCTCATCAATCCGCTTGCCCAGTAGTTCCGCATAACGCTGGGGGTGGAGTGGCATAAAGGGGGCGCCATAACAGGCACTGAAGACAGGTGAGGGTTCGGTGACCCCTTTCTCTGTTCCGGCTACCCTGGCGGTATAACCGGAGATAAAGTGGTACATCGCCTGGGCAGCGCTTAGCTTGGAGACAGGCGGCAACACGCCAAAGGCGTCTGCCGTTAGCATAATCACCGTATCCGGATGGCTGCCCAATCCCTCCAGGGTGGCGTTTGGTATGGCACTGATGTGGTAGGCGCCACGGGTATTTTCCGTCAAGGTACCGTCATCGAGGTCGAGGCGGCGAGAATTTGCCATCATGGTGACATTTTCCAAAACAGTACCGAAACGCATGGTCGTGGCAAAGATCTCCGGCTCGTTTTCCGCCGACAGCTTGATCACCTTGGCATAACAGCCACCCTCAAAATTGAAAATACCGTTATCACTCCACCCATGTTCATCATCGCCGATCAGGGTACGACTCGCATCGGCAGAAAGGGTGGTTTTTCCAGTTCCGCTAAGACCGAAAAAGAGTGCCGACTTACCATCGGGACCGATGTTGGCCGAACAGTGCATCGGAAGTACGCCCCGTTGCGGCATCAGGTAGTTCATGACGCTGAATATCGATTTCTTGATCTCTCCCGCATAGCTGGTGCCACCGATCAGCACCAGTCTCTTTGCAAAATTAACAATAATGAATGTCTCGCTAACGGTGCCATCCACCTCGGGAATGGCATGAAACCGTGGTACGTCGATCACGGTAAAGCCCGGTACGTGATCCGCCAGTTCTTCTGCTTTTCCTTGAATGAAGACATTTCTGGCAAATATGTTGTGCCAGGCATTCTCTGTGATAATCCTCACCGGCAAGCGAAAATCAGGATCCGCACCCGCATAACAATCCTGTACATAGACATCTTTGTTTTGTAGATAGGAGGCCAATCGCTTATGCAGGTTGTCGAAAGCCTCCTCTGAAAGGGGTTTGTTGATATCACCCCACCAGATATCCTTGCTGACTGACGGTTCATCGACAATAAATTTGTCATTCGCCGAACGTCCAGTATGGTGCCCTGTCCGAACCACCAGGGGGCCGAGATGTGACAATTGCCCCTCGCGACGGAATATCGCCTGTTCCATCAGGCTCGGGGTCGGTAGATTCCAGTAGATATCATTCAGATTATACAAGCCATGGTTTTCAAGACCATAGGAACTATGCTTCACTCCCGCCGATTCACGCATTATCCTCAACTCCCCTTATTCTCAATTAATGTTGATTGACTATAACAAGCTAGCCCACATGTTTCACCCGGTTGCTTACAGGGGACAATAGCTTATGTTAGTGCCAAAATCCCGCCAGGAGCTGGATTCGCCATCTGCCATTTCTCAATAGCTGGCTAGCCCGAATGTTTCATCCGGGAACGCGATGATCGTGCCGGGATCGCCGTTCAGATGCGGATTTGTGATTGAGTTAATAGCCTAAGCTATTGAGAAGTGGCACAGGGATGTGCCGTTTACGGAC
>JASFJX010000064.1:0-10173 GCA_050119385.1 Candidatus Thiodiazotropha sp.
CAGACGAAAAAGTGACTGTTTATCCATATTCTGGCAGTTGTATGCCCAAGATGACGCGGAATCCCTTACAATTCATCTTCATGAATATCTATCTGATATCCGTGGGAAACCGTATGCCACCTTGGGTTGTCAAGGGTTATGAGGAATATGCACGCAGAATGCCTGCTGAATGTGCCTTGCGTCTGATCGAAGTCGCTCCGGGCCATCGTGGTAAGAACGCCGATATTGTGCGGGCCAAGCGTGATGAAGGAGACAGGATGCTTAAAACAATCCCCAAAGGGTGCCAGGTGTTGGCGCTGGATGTGGCGGGCAGCGCCTGGAGTACGGAGCGCCTCTCGGGAAGACTTGAGCAGTGGATGGCGGATGGCCGCGACATGGCATTGTTGGTGGGTGGTCCGGAGGGATTGGCGCCCGCTTGTTTGGAGCGGGCTGATGGCCGCTGGTCCCTGTCGCCTTTGACCCTGCCTCATCCCCTGGTCAGAGTCGTAGTGGCGGAACAGCTTTACCGTGCCTGGAGTATGATGCGCAACCACCCATACCACCGGGCGGGGTAGAAGGAACTGGCCACAATGGAGGAGAATGCTGTCATCTATCTGGCATCCCGCTCGCCTCGCAGAAGGACGCTTCTGAACCAGATCGGTATTGGTCATAGTTTGCTCGAGATCGATATTGATGAACGTCACCGACCCGATGAGGACCCGGTATCCTATGTGTTACGTCTGGCCAGGGAAAAGGCGGAGGCAGGGGCCGCTCTGGTTACAGGGGATGATTCATTGCCGGTTCTGGCCGCTGACACTAGCGTCGTGGTGGAGAACCGGGTGCTGGGTAAACCCGAGGATAGAGAGCATGGGCTGTGGATGCTGAGGCAGTTGTCGGGCAGAACCCACCAGGTCTACACCGCGGTCGCACTGGAGTGGCGGGGTATTGAAACGGAGCTAAGTTGCAGTGAAGTCAGTTTTCGGGCGCTGAGTGAGGCGGAAATTGCGGCCTATTGGGCTAGCGGAGAACCAGCCGATAAAGCGGGCGGTTATGCCATCCAGGGGATTGGTGCGCGCTATATCAGCATGCTACATGGTAGCTACTCGGGCGTGATGGGACTGCCTTTGTTCGAGACAGCGGAATTACTTAGCCGAAATGGCATCCAATTTGATAATTAAAACCTGACTCCCAGGGTTCAGGTAATAAAAGAGCGCAATAGAGGCATGAGTGAAGAGATACTGATTAACGTGACACCGCCGGAGACTCGGGTTGCGGTCATCGAGAACGGTGCGGTACAAGAGCTGATCATCGAACGCTACGGCAAGCGTGGCCTGGTAGGCAATGTCTATAAAGGCAAGGTATGCCGGGTGCTGCCCGGTATGCAGGCGGCGTTCGTCGATATCGGTCTGGAGCGGGCTGCATTTCTGCATGTTTCCGATATCGGGGAGACAACGGACAAGCCTAAGACGGACAACATCCATGAACTGTTGCGGGAAGGCGATTATGTGATCGTGCAGGTACTGAAGGATCCCATCGGCACGAAGGGCGCCCGTCTGACGACCAATATATCCATTCCTTCGCGCCATCTCGTGTTTATGCCGTCCCTGGGGAACATGGGTATATCGCAGCGGATCGAAGCTGAGGATGAGCGCCAGCGCCTGCGTGAGCTGTTGAATCAAGTGGCCGAGGCGGGGGAGATCTCCGGTGGCTACATCGCCCGTACTGCGGCGGAGGGGGTCGATGAATGCTCGCTCAAAGCTGATATGCGTTTCCTGGCGCGTCTCTGGTCCTCGATTCAGGAGAAGAGCAAGCTGACTAGCGGTATCGAGCTGATCCACGAAGATCTCTCTTTGCCGCTGCGCTCCCTTCGCGACCTGGTCGGTCCCGATGTAGAGAAGGTACGTATCGATTCAAAGGAGAGCCACCAAAAGGCGATTAATTTCGCCCAGAAGTTTATCCCCGACATCAAAGGCTGTATCGAATATTACCCGGGTCAGAGACCGCTATTTGATCTGTACGGGGTAGAGGATGAGATCCAAAAGGCTCTGGAACGCAAGGTGCAGCTCAAGTCGGGTGGCCATCTGGTGATAGACCAAACAGAGGCGATGACCACCATTGATGTCAATACAGGAGCTTTTGTAGGGCACAGAAATCTGGAGGAGACCATATTCAAGACAAACCTGGAGGCGGCACAAGCCATCTGCCGCCAACTGCGCCTGAGAAATCTGGGTGGAATCATCATAATCGATTTTATCGATATGCTGGATCCCGAACATCGCCGTCAGGTGCTGCGTGCCTTGGAGAAGTGCCTGGCTCATGATCATGCGCGGACGCACATCACCGAGGTCTCTTCTCTGGGGCTCGTGGAGATGACTCGCAAACGTATTCGTGAATCCCTCGAACACGTACTCTGCGAACCCTGTCCCTGCTGTGGCGGTCGGGGCTCCATGAAGACGGCGGAGACGACATGCTATGAGATCTTCAGGGAGATTCTGCGGGAATCGCGGCAATTCGATGTGGAGTCGCTGCTAGTGCTCGCCTCACAGGAGGTGATAGACAGGCTTCTGGACGAGGAGTCTACGCACCTTGCGGAGTTGGAGCAGTTTATCGGACACCCTATCAAACTGCAGGTGGAGATGCTTTACACCCAGGAGCACTACGACGTCGTGCTGGTCTGATGTCAATCTCGAACTACCCATCAAATGCTGTCATTCGCTAAGTACCTCCATACCAAGATTTGGCAATTACTTGCTTGGCTGGTGATTACCGTTGCGCTGTTGATCACGGCATTACGCCTGTTTGTACCGCTCATCGACCTTGATCCCTATCAGCGAGTGATAGAACGTGTTGCCGAAGAGGGGGCGGGTGTAGACCTGGAGATCGGTGATATGAAGGCCCAGATGAAGGGACTTCATTTGGCACTGCGTTTAGCCGATGTCAGTGTGCTCGATGAAAAAAACAGCGAATCTCTGATGTATGCCCCTGAGGTATTGGTCAACATCCAATTAATACGAAGCCTCATCTCCGGACGTCTGCAACTGGGTGAGGTTAGTGTCATCGGCACCAAACTCAAGCTGGAAAGGTACTCAGATGGCAGTGTGGCGCTACAGGGCATGGGGAGTGTGGGTGAGGGGGATCCGGACACAGTGGCGACTATCCTGCTGGGACGGAATCAGCTACGCCTACTGGATACCGAGATCCATCTGAAAAGCGCCATTCCGGATCAGCCTCCCCTAAGGTTATCCGGGGTAAATGTAGAGCTGCTTAACAACGGCTTGCGTCATAAATTCTCGTTGAGCACACGCATCGGTAAACAGGGGGAAGAGTCGGTCCGCCTGGTTGCCGATCTGCTACAAAAGGATGCAAATTCACTGGCAATGAGCGGTGAATTCTATTTCCGATGCGAAGGATTGGTGCTGGGGGGGAGAGTGTCAGAGTTGCTACCGCCCTCCTATGACCTGGATGAGGGGGACCTCGAGGTCGAACTCTGGGGTGATCTCGAACAGGGGGTACTGCAGAAGCTACAAGGAACAGGCAAGCTGAGCGACCTTCGTGTTACCGGTCCGGGACAGACAGCGCCTTTCGTTCTGCAACAGCTCTCAACCAAACTCCAATGGAAGCGTTTGCACGAGGGGTGGAATCTTGAACTTGAGCAGCTTGATGTAGAGCAGGTTCAGGGAAAATGGCCAACCAGACAAGTGAGTATTACCAGTCAATTATTAGAGCAGCAACAGCAACGTTTTGAATTGACCGCAGACGCCTTGTCATTGATGGAATTGAATGAGTTTTTAGTGATTCTGGAACTTCCCAACCCCGAACTGCATGCGGCATTGAGAGGGCTTTCACCTCAGGGAAGGCTGGATCATCTCGAGTTTGGGTTCATCAAACCTCAAGAGGGTGATCTCAAATGGCAATTGAAAGGGGAAATCGATGGCTATTCCCATCAACCTTGGCAGGAAATCCCAGGTACCAGCGGAGTAAAACTCACTTTCGATGGTGACCAGACAGGGGGGCGGTTGAAAATCGACAGCAGCAATCTGATGCTCGATTTACCTTACCTATTCCGTAAACCCTTGCATGCACAACGTGCCATCGGTGATTTTGTTTGGCAATTTGATCTGCAAAAAGGGTTGCATCTCAACAGCGATCATGTACAGATGAGTTCCCCGGATATCAAGACTCTTACCCGCATCGATCTGCAAATACCCATCAGCGGCAAGGATCTGTTCGTTGATATGCAAACCGATTTCTGGGATGCGGATGGTTCACGAAAGAGCGACTATCTGCCAGTCGGGATAATGCCCGATAAACTGGTATCCTGGCTCGATAAGTCACTGGTGAGTGGTTATGTCAAGTCAGGCAGTTTCCTGTTATATGGCCCTGTCAAAGCGTTTCCCTTCCACCAGCACCAGGGTCGATTCGAAGTCTGGTTCGGTGTCGAAGACCTGATACTCGACTATATGCCGCAATGGCCGCGCCTGTCGGAAGGGGTTGCGGAGGTCCATTTCATCAATAATGGACTCCAGGTGAAACTCCAGGATGGCTTACTACTCAACAGTAAGCTGCGGGATGTGAAAGTCGAAATCGAAAGATTGAGGGGGGCCTCTCCGGTAAAGATAGAGGGTACTGCTACAGGAACTCCGCAGGACCTGATGGTGATTCTGGGTGATACCCCATTGCGCAAGGATTTTCATGCTTTCGTCGATGCCCTGGAGGTGGAGGGCGAAACCACGACCTGGATTGATCTGGCGATACCGTTGAAAAAACAGGATCGGTTCAAGATAAACGGTGTGGTCAACTTTAAGCAGGCTGCGATAACCGTCAAAAAGCCCGATCTCAGGATCGATAAGCTCTCCGGCAAGCTTCAATTCAATCGTACAGGGGTAAAGGCGAAAGGCATCAAGGCCAGGTTATTGGATGAGCAGATTATCTTCGATGTCCTGCCCTATAGTCACGAGGGTGATCACTGGACCCGGATAAAAACCCACATGCCGATCAATCTGGCGCGTCTGAAACAGCAGTTTCCCGAGTGGAGACTCGATTATGTTCTGGGCGTCGGAGAGGGTGACATCGAAGTCAGGATTGCCCATCAACGCAGCAATGTGCCGGTCAGGCTGAATATTACTTCAGATCTGCAGGGGATCTCCCTAACGATGCCGGACCCCCTCGGTAAACCAGCTGATTCCAAGGTGAAATTGGATTTGGGCGTTGATTTGCGTAATGACGAATCCACCGAGTTAAGGATTCGTTATGGTGAAAACACCCATGCCTTGTTTCGCTTATTCGAAGCACATGAGAAACCTTGGATCGGGGCTGTCGGGTTGTCCCAGGAAGCTCATTCGCTGGAAGATTTGGAGGGTTTCCACATGAGCGGGCATGTGGAGAGGCTCAATGTGGACAATTGGATCAGCTGGAGTGTGCAGCAAGCGGCTGCAGACAAGGGAAGTCTGCCAATCATTGCCTTGGATTTACAGGTGGATGAACTCACGGCATTTGGAGCAGTTTGTCCTGAAACCCGATTCAGCTATAAAAATAATGCTGATGGTTATCGCATTAACCTGACCTCCGAGACAGCTCAGGGTATGATACAGGTGCCTGGCGAGCTCGATCGGCGACCCATATTCGGACGTTTTGATTATCTGAAACTCGATCTCAAGGAGCTGACGAGGGGGATAACCGGCCGGCAAGGTCGGCAGCGCCAATTACCGGAGCTCGATCCCAGGGACGTACCGGCCATGGATCTTATGGTTGATAATCTCTACATCAATGATCATTCCATAGGTAAAGGCTATGCTACCTGGAGAAAGGAGGCCGATGGAATCACGGTCAAGAGTTTGGCCCTGGTCGGCGATAAGGCAGACCTCTCCGGGCAGGGTTATTGGCGCCTGACACCCAAGGGGCACAGTACTTCACTGAACCTGCAATTGCATACCAACAGCCTGGGTGATCTACAGCATGCCTTGGGTCTCAATGCGGGTATCGAGCAGGCTCCCACAGATGTCAAGGCAGAACTCTACTGGCCAACATCTCTATTGGAGATAGGGGCGGAAAAGCTCTACGGCAGTATATCGTTGAAAGTGGATAAGGGATTGGTGAATAATATCGATCCGGGAGTCGGTCGACTGATCGGCCTGTTCAGTCTCAACGCCTTAGGCAAGCGCCTGGCCCTCGATTTTTCTGATCTTTTTTCCGAAGGATTGGTGTTCGATTCGATCGAAGGTAACTTCACGATCAACGATGGTGATGCCTATACCTCTGATCTGGTGATGAAAAGCACCGCTGCGGTTGTCGATGTGCGGGGGCGAACCGGATTGGCTACCCGCTCCTATGACCAAAAGGTCGTGGTCACGCCAAATGTCAGTGCCACCTTGCCAATATTGGGTACACTTGCGATCAATCCTACCGCTGGCGTGGCCCTGGCGATGACTCAGAAGCTGATTGGCCGTCTATTTGATCGTATTGTCATGCGTACCTATGAGGTCAAGGGCAGCTGGGATGAGCCCCGGTTTATTCAGGTAGGCAAGGATGAAATGGATGCGCGTGGACAGGCTTTAATGCCGGAGATGCCAGGTGAATGAGCGGGGATATAGCTCTGAAAACCCTACCTAATTCATGGTAGATGCATGCTGTCTCGTGGCGGTTCACACTACAGATCGCTGGTAGCATCAAGGTTCATGATGCTATCCTCGACAGGGCCATCGAAAAAAGATGGCTGGAAACTGACTGAAGAGTTTTTACATGATCAGTAAGAAAAACAAAGTTGCAGCGATTCAAATGGCCTCCAGCCCCAATGTCAGCGCTAATCTACTGGAGGCGGAGAGACTGATCGGCGAAGCAGCCGAGTCGGGGGCCGGCCTGGTGGTATTACCGGAAAATTTTGCCTTCAAAGGGGAACATGATCGGGATATGTTGACCCTATGCGAGGATGATGACGGCCCCTTGCAGGGATTCCTCAGCCAGATGGCACAACGCTATGGCGTCTGGGTTGTGGGTGGCACCATACCGATGCGTGCCAGCCAGGGCGGTAAGGTTCGGGCGGCTTGTCTGATCATGGATAGTAACGGCAATCAGGTGGCACGATATGATAAGATTCATCTGTTCGACGTACATCTGGTTGAGACCGATGAACGCTATGTGGAATCCAACACCATAGAGCCGGGGGCTGAACCAGTGACGCTCGAAACGCCTTTTGGTATGTTGGGTGTAGCGGTCTGCTACGATCTGCGTTTCCCTGAACTGTTTCGTCAGCTGATGAATAAAGGGGCGGAGCTGTTTGTGGTTCCATCAGCATTCACTGCTATGACGGGCAAGGCGCATTGGGAAATCCTGGTCAGGGCCAGGGCCATTGAAAACCTCGCCTTTGTGGTTGCTGCCGCACAAGGTGGTTATCACATAAATGGTCGTGAAACCCATGGGCATAGTATGATTGTCGATCCTTGGGGTACCGTGCTGGCCCAAGTGCCGAGAGGAACCGGATTTGTCTGCGTGGAACTCGACCGCGAATACCAAAAGACCATACGTCGCACTTTTCCGACGATTGACCATCTACGTTTATAAGGGGATTACAGGATCGTATAACCCGACGATGAAGCAGGTCGCCTAAGCTACAATATTTTAATTATTCCGGCATCTCGAAAAGAACCGATTTTGACTCCATTTGGTTCATTTCAGTGGTATTTTTCGGGAAGCGGTAGCGGCGATCCCTTGCACGAGATTAAACAAAGGCCGACAGGGCCAGGAATATCATGTCTGATCTGATTCAAATAGCACAAGAGACAATCTTAGCCCCGGTGGGTTTGGTAGAACAGGACCTTGACCGCATGCTCGGTGAATTGACAGGGAGCGGTATCGATGCGGCGGATCTCTATTTTCAATCCAGCAGGCTTGAATCATGGGTCCTGGAGGACGGTATCATCAAGGAAGGCGCACATAACATAGAGCAGGGTGCGGGCATCCGGGTGATCAGCGGTGAAAAGACCGGTTTCGCCTACTCCGACGAGCTACAACTGGCAACACTCCAGGAGGCTGCACGAACAGCCCGGGCGATTATACGCAGTGGCGCTGATCAGTCAGTGCGTATTACAGGTGCAGCGATGCCAACTCAGCTGTACGCCCCTATCAATCCCCTGCCTACACTGAGTGAGGTTGAGAAGGTGGATCTGCTACGAAAGGTAGACCAGGAGGCGAGAAAACAGGATCCCCGGGTCAAGGAGGTCATCGTCAGTCTGGTGGGTGCCCACGATGTGGTGTTGGTGGCCGCCATCGACGGGACCCTCAGTGCCGATGTCAGGCCATTGGTGCGTCTCAATGTCCATGTCATCGTTGAACAGGGTTCGCGGCGGGAGCAGGGGAGTAGCGGAGGCGGTGCCAGGGAGGGACTCGACTATTTCCTGCAGCAGGATCGAGCCTTGGATTTTGCCCGTGAAGCAGTCAGGCAGGCGTTGGTGAATCTTGAAGCGGTGGATGCTCCCGCCGGTCCGATGCCGGTGGTACTGGGGCCGGGGTGGCCGGGTGTGCTATTGCATGAAGCAGTGGGTCATGGTCTTGAGGGGGACTTCAATCGTAAGGGAACCTCTGCATTCAGTGGCAGAATCGGCGAGCAGGTGGCGGCTGGCTGCTGTACCGTGGTGGACAACGGCACGCTGCCCGGCAGGCGGGGGTCGTTGAATATGGATGACGAGGGAACGCCGAGTCAGAACACGGTATTGATCGAGAACGGTATCCTCAAGGGTTATATGCAGGATAAGCACAATGCCAGATTGATGAAGGTCGACACCACCGGCAACGGCAGGCGCGAGTCCTATGCCCATCTGCCTATGCCTCGCATGACCAACACCTATATGCTGCCTGGTGATTATGATCCGCAAGAGATTATCGCCTCGGTAGAGCGGGGGCTCTATGCTGTCAACTTTGGTGGTGGTCAAGTGGATATCACCTCCGGGCGCTTTGTCTTCTCTGCCAGCGAGGCCTACCTGATCGAAAACGGCAAGGCAACCAAACCGGTTAAGGGAGCGACATTGATCGGCAATGGTCCGGAATCCATGAACCGTATCAGCATGGTGGGTAATGACCTGAAACTGGACACCGGTGTCGGTGTCTGCGGCAAGGAGGGGCAGAGTGTGCCGGTTGGCGTCGGTCAACCGAGCTTGAAGTTGGATGAACTGATCGTTGGGGGGACTGAGCAGTGATCGATATGGCTCAACGCAAAGCGGAATTGCAGCAATTGGTTGAGGATCTGTTGAGTGAGGCCAGGCGTCTCGGTGCGTCGGCTGCGGAGGCCGCGGTAAGCAGCAATGCCGGTCTCTCCTTGACAGTGCGCCTCGGTGAAACTGAAACCATCGAACACACCCGGGACAACGGCTTGGGAGTGACTGTCTATTTTGGCCAGCGCAAGGGTAGCGCCAGCACCTCCGATCTCAACCCGCAAGCGATCAAAGAGACAGTTGAAGCGGCGTGTAATTTTGCCCGTTATACCTCGGAGGATCCCTACTCCGGCTTAGCCGATGCGGCGTTGATGGCCACCGACAAGCCTGACCTTGATCTCTACCATCCCTGGCAACAGAGTATCGAGGAGGCGATTGAACTGGCTATCCGTTGTGAAGATGCCGCACGTGAATACGATCCACGCATCGTCAATTCAGAAGGCGCTTCGCTGAACTCCCATGACGGATTGCACGTATATGGTAATACCCATGGCTTCATGGGTGGCTATCCTTCATCCCGCCACAGCCTGAGTTGTGCGGTGGTAGGGAGGCAGAATGAAAGTATGCAGCGCGACTACTGGTATACCCTCTCACGTCAATCGAATCGGTTGCAGACACCAGAAGAGGTAGGCAGGATGGCAGCGAAACGAACCCTGGCGCGGTTGAATGCCCGGAAGCTGCCGACGCAACAGGCGGCGGTGTTGTTTCAGGCAGATGTGGCGGTGGGATTGCTGCGCAGCTTTACTGGCGCTATTCGGGGATCCGCCCTCTATCGCAAAGCCAGTTTTCTACTCGATCATCTGGGTAAAACGGTATTTCCTGACTACATTACTATCCACGAAGAGCCCCGATTACCCATGGGGTTGGCCAGTGCGGCCTACGACAACGAGGGTGTGGCGACCCGCAACAGAGCGTTTGTGAACCAGGGTGTGCTGGAAAGCTATGTGCTCGACAGCTATGCGGCGCGCAAACTCGGCATGCAGACCACAGG
>JASFJX010000065.1:0-10134 GCA_050119385.1 Candidatus Thiodiazotropha sp.
GGCTCGTTCGAAGTTGGCACTCAGGTATTCCGCCTCGATCGCCTCGATGAACAACTCCAGCGTGGGATCTTCAGGCGATTTCCAGCGATCGGTGGGGAGCAGGCCTATACCCATGCTCAAGTAACCAATGGCCGCCTGATAAGCCGCTGCTCGCCTGGCTTTATGTCCGGCCATCAGGTTCAAGGCAACCAAATGTTGTCGCTCCTTCGCGTCCTCGATGTATTGAAAGCCTTCATTTAACTGGTCGGTGATTTCGAATACCCAATCTTCGATGCGCTCCTTAGGTATCTGTTTGAGTAACAAGCGTCCGATCTGCAGATGATTCAGGCGCCTCTGTTTTTGTGGCAGTAAAGCAATGGCAGCCTGGCATACGCGATCATGAGGAAACTCGAAGCTTACCTCAGACCTCAGATCCAACCTGCTGTTTGGCTCAGGTAGGGTTTCTATGTTCTTGAGCAACCCCGCCTCAATGGCCGGTTGTAATCGGTCGTTCATCTCCGTTTCGGGTATTTCAGTCAATGTGGCAAGTGTATGTAACTGGAATTGGGTACCGATGCATGCCGCCATCGCAAGCGCTGACCGGGTGGTTTCAGGCAGCGTAGCAATTTTCTGTGCCATGATTTCGGCCACGCTACTGATGATCGGCTGCTGTCGAACGGCATCTATCTCCCAGTTCCAAACTCGCTTTTTAGCATCGAATAGCAGAAGACCGTTTTCATGCAGGGAGTGGATAAATTGACGAATGTAGAGAGGACTGCCGCCGGTCTTCTCCAGCACCAGTTGTGCCAATGGAAAGGTGGTCGCAGCATCGGTCTTAAGCGTATCGGTTAGCATCCGGCTGACCGTTTCCGCTGCAAACGGCTGCAGAAGTAACACTTGTGCCTTACTCTTGTGTTGTGTAAAGCGCTCGATTAATGCTGCCAGAGGGTGCCCTGTTCCCACCTCGTCGTCCCGATACGCGGCGATGATCACAATAGGCAAGGTATCGATGCCGGGTAATAGCATATTCAACACCTGAATCGTTGCATGATCCGCCCACTGCAGATTGTCCAGAAACAGCACCAGAGGAAGCTCCTGTCGGGAGGAGGCGAGCATGAAGCTGCGAAACAGATAGTGGAAACGATGATGCGCCTGTTCCGGAGCGAGTTCCGGAGCGGGGGGTTGAGGACCGATGACCAGCTTGAGCTGTGGCAGCATGTCCACGAGCAGGCCGCCATTGCCGCCACAGATCTCCAGTAAATTGCTTTTCCATTGCGCCAGCTGCTGGATGCTTCCTGTCAATATCAGGTTGATCCATTCACCAAATGCCTGGCGCAAGCCTGCATAGGGCACATTACGCTGCGAGCTTTCATGAGTACCGACAATGAAATAGACGCCCTGTTCTGCTGTATACTGCCGTAGCGCTTCCGCTAAAACAGTCTTACCGCTTCCCGCCCGGCCCGAAATCAACACTAAACTGCCATTGCTATTGATGGCGTTATCTACTGCCGCCTTCAGGCTTAGCAATTCCGTCTCGCGGTCATAGAAGCGATCCGGCAACTGTAACAATTTGCTGTAGTCGGCATGGCCGAGTGTCACCTCACCAATTTGCCCTGTCTGTTGTAGTTGTTGCCGGATCTCCATCAGATCGGCCTGAATCCCGAAGGCCGATTGATAACGTTCGTCTGGGTTCTTGGCCAGCAGACGCATGATGAGGTCTGATATTATCGTCGGTAGCTGCGCATTCAATTCATGCGGTGGTTGAGGATTGCGCGCTAAATGTGAATAGATGCATTCAGTCGCATCTTTCACGTCGAACAGTGGTTTTCCGGTAAACACCTCGTAGAGTACAGCGCCGAGAGAATAGAGATCGGCACGATGATCCACTCGACGGTTAATCCTGCCCGTCTGCTCAGGAGCGATGTAGGCCAGCATACTATGGGACAGGTCGGTTTCCGCTTGGATGCCAGGCTCTTTCATAACCAAAGCATCACCGAAACCGATCAGTGTCACCGCCAATGGTGGGGCTGAAACCAGGATGTGTGCACTGGCGAGGTTGCGGTGTATCAGTTGTTGCTGGTGAAGTACCTCCAGTACACGCGTGATAGCAATGGCCACATCCAGATTCTCCGCCATTGATTGGCGTTGCTTGACGTGGCTTTGCTCCAAGGTTTCGCCTTCTACATAATCCAGGGCCAGCGCAGGGCGACCGCCGATCAAGAGTTGGCTTAGGGGATGGCGTATACCGAATAGTTGGAGATCAGCTGTTTGGCGAAATTCGTTGGCGAGTCGCGCGGCCGAGTCCTCCCCGGCGTCGGCCCGCAGTGACTTGATGACCACGGGGCGGCCAAAAGTACTCTGAGCCTGCAGATGCAGCATATAGTAACGGCCCTCATGGAGGCAGGGTAACGCAGCTAAATCCCGTGATGTCAGTTTGCTCATCTTTATCGTGAGCCCTCGGCAGTATTGCAGGTTGAACAGGGCTGCAGGGCGGCTTTGGTAGCGTTCCAGGCCGCTGTCAGCGGTGTTAGGGTTCCTGCTTGTGTCTCTAGACACAGCCCGGTCAGGCGGCCGAACTGCGCGCCGCGCCGTTGCAATTCATCGTCGGGTATTACCGGCGACTCCAGCAGCAGCACCCTTTCATAGTCGTAGAGTAGCCGCTTTAGTCCCGGTTGCGAGACTTCACCGGAATCCATATCCAACATACGCCGCCAGTGTCTGGACCACCCAGGTGTGAGGAAATATGTACCGGCAATCTTGCGCTGTTCGCTGTAATAACGTTCACGCCCTCCCATGCAAAGTGCGATACAGTCGTCAATCGGATGGTTATCATCCATCGGCTGAAAGACCGGTATATCCATATCCACCACAGCAGGCGCATCGTTGAGAGCACCGCCGCACAGACCATAGCCGAGCAGCAGGACATCGATGTGTGGTCGCAATCCCTGTGCCGACTTGGCCAGGGCGTGGCGCAGTACTTTGCGATTGCGATGCAGCCCCATAGCAAGCACTCGTACCAATACTTCCAGAGGCTCGTCGGGTTCGGGGGTGAAGGCATGGGGGTGCGGTAGACAGCGGAGATTAGGTGCCTGTCGCGCCTCCAGCAGTTCGATCAGGCGCCTTGAGTGGCTGTCCTCCAATACGCTGATGCGTTGAATATCCCTGTCATCTCCCAGTAGCCAGGCAAACTCCAGTTCGAGGATTTCACAGGTGATGATGCCGATCACTGCCATCGCTTAATCCTCCCTGCTGACAGCGACTCGTGTCTCATCGAAGAAATCCCGTAAACGGAAGACCTTCGGCTCACATCCCGGTTCGCAGCGCCGACAGGCCACACCATTACAGAGTGCATGGGTCAGTGATATGGTAGCGGGGTGGGTCGTGGTATCGATGCTGAGCGCTCCGGCAGGACAAGCCTCCATGCAACACAGGCAGGCAAGGCAACCCTCAAACTGCAGCGCCGCCACCCTGCCGACAGATTCCAGGATTGTCAGGCCAAGTTGCCCTGTTTCATCAATGTCCCGCTGCACTGTGTGGACAATCTTTGGTATCTTCTCCAGCGCTGGCAGGTCGGGCAGGTTGAAGCGGCGCAATAACTTCCGGTAGGTTGCCATGGGCATCCCCTCGGTCCAATGGGAAAGCTCCAGCAGAAAGAGTCGGCTGAAGGTGTCGGATTTGGCAAACATGGTGTGTGTGCGGCGCAGTGCCATGGCCAGATCGGCCATCTCGTCGAGTTTGGATGGTGACAGCACCAGATCGCGGGCCATGGCGAGTGAGCTGTTGCCCACTTGAAACACGCTATGTACGCAGGGCGGAATCAAACCCAGGCGCCAGGATTTGTGTGCATCGACATAGGTGCCGGAGGCGCCTGCAAGGTAGGCCATGCTGACCTCCGCCGGAGTAATCCCGGCCTTCAAACTAAGGGTGAAATAACCGGCGCGGATCGCCCCGATCGCCTTTCCCGCCTCACACAGATCTGTCTCTGTGAGGAAAATGTTGCGGCCAAAATGCAACTGCTTATCAGCGGTCTGGATATGGGGGAGAACGATGATGTCGTCCGCCAGTGCCTGGTCCAGTGCCGCAATGACCCCGGTTCCGGTGATCGCCTTCGCATCGGGTCCGTTAGTCTCGATCGGGTCGGTTGCGGAATGCAGATCGATCAATGACCCCGTGGCCGGCAGCATGTCGACATCCAGTATCCCTAGTCGGTGGTACTGGCCGTCCGCTTCAAGGTCACTGATGGTGCCTGGCATCGCCAGGGAACCGCAGTTGATGTGCTGGCCTTCCAGAGCAGGCCCTGCCGCGGCTGAACCAGTGTAGAAACGGCCTTGGTGAACCAGCGCCATCTCTGCGTTGGTGCCGTAGTCGATGGCGATAGCCGTTTCGTCACAACGCAGTAAACCGCTTTGGATAATCAAAGCCAGGGTATCGGCGCCGACTTCATCATGTATCGCCGGTGGGATGATTATGTCGCAATTGTCCGGCAACACCAGGCCGGGGAATTCATCTGCGGAGCGTACCGCCGCCATCCGTTCAGGGGCGGTGATGCCCAGTGCTTGCAGTTTGCGTGAACCGGCGAAGGCGAGGTCGCGTATCTCCATGCCCTGGAACAACGAAAGTTGGGTCGGATTACCGCACACAGCAAGGCGCACCACATTGCCGAGGCTGACCCGCAACCGCTGTAGCAGTTGGTTGATCGTCTGCAGTATCAGACGGCGGGCGGTTTTTACACTGAGTTCCAGGGCAAAATGTAGGTGGTCGATTACATTCGTACCCGGTAGCGGATGGCGGGTTGTGATGGCCGTTGACACCACTTCACAGCTAGCAAGATCCATAGCCTGGGCACGGAAACCGCTGGTACCCAAATCCAATGCAATGGCTAATCGGCTGATGTTTGTTTTTTTAGTCTTCTTGTAAGTCTTCATGCTGCTTCATAGGCCGTATGCCTGGGGTAGAAAGCCTGTTACATGAGCGTATTTGTCGAGACACAGGTCGATGAAGTCATCTTCCTTGTCCGGCAAGGTTTCCAGTTCTGCCATGTAGCCCAAGAGTGACTCCTTCTCGAAAGCGGTGAACTGCAGCTGAGGATCAGCGAGCATCAGCTCACCGCAGGCCATAGCCGCTGCCCTTGCCCGTGCATAATAGCTTTCGTTGTTGTCCACCAACGTTTTGCCAATGGTCCAGGCGTTGTCCGGGCTCAGGATGAACCCGTGCAAGCTACGGTAACGGTCCGATGCCACCAGGCATGCCTGGTACTCCCGTTGATGGCCCAGGGCAATCGAAACGTTCATCGAGGCGACGTCATAGCTCAATATTTCAGTGAACACCGCGGACGTACTGCCACCGAACAGTTGGTGATACTCTACTGCCTCGTTTGACCAGAGGTCGCACACCGCCGCCATGACATTGCCGCAAAGGGATGAGTGTGCACAGGCGCAACTTTTACCCTCCATAGACATGGGTAGACCGGTGATGGCCTTGATGATGGGATTTTCGTAAGCACAATCCTTGCCGGGGCCGCTTGCGCCGCATTCGTAGGCCACCAGTGTGCGGGCAGCAGCCATTGCGCGGGAGAGTGCCGCCAGGGTATGCGGTACATCCTTGGCAACGAAGCCGCCGGCCATGAACATTGCCGTATTTGCTTGGGCGCAGTCGGTATCACCGCCAGGGATTGAGCCATGCTTGGCAGCTATGGCGACTATCTGTGGCCATAGCCACGCCATGTCACGACTGCCGAGAACCCCCTGGGCGAATAGCAGTCCGGTGATGTCATTACGGATGATGCAGTGATCAAAGATCTCCTTGCCGCCGATGGATTCGATGGAGACGATGTCCGCGTATTCCGAGCAGGCATCGAATGCCTCCAGTACCTTGCGGGTGCGCTCCGAGTCTCGAATGTTCACCATGTCCGGTTTGCGCAGATCGGCGATAGTGGCGCGGTAGGCAGCCTTGAGACCATACTGTTCAGCGTACTCGTCGATCTGCCGGGTGGCGAGGGCAGCGATCTCCTTGCCCCAGTTCGCGTTGTGGGTCATCTGGTACACATGTTCATTCTCAAGCACCAGGCTCGGTGTGCCGATGTTGACGCAACGCTCCAGGGCATCACCGTTGGCGCGCTCGAACTCACGTTGCAGGGTATGCAGCGTCTTCTCGCTGCCGGGACGTGGGTGGGGTACGACTTCAGCGATAACCGAGCCACCGCCAATCACCAGACCACGCCGTGTCGTGACCGGTTTTTGCGCAGAACCGAACATCATGTCGTCCGGGCTGGCATATGCCATCGAGTCTGTCAGCTTCATCACATCACCCGTTCCACTTGGTTTTTAATTGACGCCAGTCAAGTCCACGCAGGGCGTCCTCGGCCATGCCTGTTGCCTGAGCGGCCTCGCTGCCCCAGATACCGAGGTCGAAACTTGCCACGAACTCGTCGCTCACTGCGCCACCGCCGCAGACAAAGGGGATCTCAAGGCCGGCATCCAACAGGCCTGAGGCAATTCTCGGGAAGGCGGTCATTGTTGTAGTCATCAGTGCGGTTCCGGTCAGCATAATGGGTCTGTGGACCCGGCAAGCTTCGACCACATCATCCACCGGTACATCGGCTCCGAGGGTAACAACATCAAAACCGGCTGCCCGCAGCAGTGCATTGACGATCTGCATGCCGATATCGTGAATATCGCCCTCGGCGGTATGGGTGAGCACTTTTGCCTTCCTCTCCATGGTGCGGCCCATTTTCTCTTCGCATAGTGCGATACCGGCGATCATGGCGTCAGAGGAGAGGATCACTTGGGGCAGGAAATAGCGACCGAGATCCCATAGCCGGCTTACCTCCTGCATGCCGGGAATCAGGCTGTTGTTGATAACCTCAAGCGGATCACGCTCGCTCAGTGCCTGCGTGACGGATTTGCAGGTCTCATCCTCGTCGCCAGTCACCAAACTGTCTGCCACCTTTTGTAACACCTGATCCTTCGAAACCCTACGTGCGCCTTGACGGTGCAGATCCTCGACTGTGAGGTCGTAACGCTTGAAGATCGTTGCAGTATGCGGTGGTCTCTTCATACAAAACCTTGATGGTTGACCGGGGATCTGAAGCAGTATTACCCGTAATAGTCAAGTGTCTGGGGCTCTACCCAGTATTGTGCTGGCTTGAATCACTATCCTTGAATCCTTTATTAATCCGGTGCCACAGTGGGTATTTATGCCTCCCCTCCCTATATTGTAAGTTTAGCCGCTTCGGGAGAGCCTGGATGGATGAACAAAAGGTAAAATTTTCAATGGCAGGGATCAGCTATTGCTAAACACTGCTATCCCACTTAACCCGCATGTTTGATCCGGTCGCTTAGAATAGAAAGTAACTTAAGGTTTTTGCGTGTTATTTCTGAAATATTAGCTAAGTACAAAGTGTAACCAGGGTAATACCTATGCAAGGTACCGGGAGCGCAGCAGGGGGGATTAATCCGAATGTTGCAACCGGGTACAGGCATAAATAGATCATGTTAGTTTATATGCTAAGTGATCGGGTGAAACATTCGGGTCAACTATGGCGGTTCATGGTAAAAATCCTCTTTTTCCAGAGGTAAAATTAACTACCAGAAGCCGCGGCATAGTGCTGAAATATAAAGTAATTGGTCTACAATGAAATCAGCAGGAAGTGTTATAGAGGAGTAGGTTGTTATTATTTTACCGGGCATGCGATTGCCTTATTACTTGGAGAATCTGCCATGTTTTGCCCAGAGTGTGGAACTGAAAATCCGGATGGTGCGAGATTCTGTGGAAATTGCAGGCACCAACTCATCAGTGCAAGCGGCGGTTCAGCGGATAATCAGCATAGTCCTGTAGTAGAGATTGGCAGCGAGCCGAAAGCCGTCTCAGATGGAATGAAGTATGGGATACTTGCCGGCTCGCTGGTCATCCCCTTTATCGGTATGATCATGGGGCTCATCTATCTGGTTCAAGGTGAGTCAGAGGAAAAAAAGGATGTTGGAAAACTGTGGCTATTCGGCAGCATAGGGATTATCGTTTTCTACATGATCTTTTCTGTATGATTATTCGTGGTGATATCCGAGCAAACTGCAAAAGGATCTATTCATGAATAAGCCGGCTGCCTACATATCACTAAAAAGAAATAAAACCAGCACATATCAAATGCGGCAATTCGCAATCACAATAGATGACAATGTCGTTGGCAAGATCAAATCGGGTGAAACTAAGCAGTTCAAAATTCCCTCTGGGTACCATGCCATAGGTATAAAGGTAGATTTCTATAAAAGTCAACCGTTGCAGGTTGAGTTAAAACCTGACCAGAGACTCGATCTGGAGTGTGGCGATCGATCCCCAGAGACGATAAAAGAAGTATTTACCCTAAAAGGTATAGAAAAATCACTCAATTCTTTGATTAAGCCCAAGCAATATCTGTATGTCCAATCTGTAGGCGATTCGGTACCACAATTGTCACCGCACAGGCTGGAACCATCCAACAAGCCGACTCAAAAGATACAGAAAGACAAAAAGTCCTGCAGAGTATTCATCTCATACCGGCGGGAGGATAGCCGAGAGATTACCGGTAGGATATGTGATAGGCTCAATAACGAGTTTGGCAAACAGGCCATTTTCAGAGATGTCGATTCCATACCCGCAGGGGTGGATTTTCGCGAGCACATCAGTAAGAGCATCGACCAATGCAGTCTGCTGGTGGCGATAATCGGTGACAAATGGTTGGATGCAAGAAATAAGAAGGGCGAGCGCCGGCTGGATGTCGTCAATGACCACCTTAGGGTAGAGATAGAGACCGCCTTGAATAAGGAGATCCCGGTAATACCCGTATTAGTGAAAAATGGCACCATGCCAGATGAAGATGAGCTTCCTGAAAGTCTAAAACCCCTAGCATACCGTAACGCAATCCCAATTCCTGAAGAGCCTTTTTTTCACAATGGCGTCGATCTGTTGATAAAGGAAATGTCTAAGACATTGTCAGCAAGTGATCATGGCAACCAGCCGAGCAGGGCGGGTTATTGTATCTACTGCGGTAATGAAATCATGCCGGGTAACAAGTTCTGTATTCACTGTGGTAAAGCGGTTTAGCTGATTCATCATTTGCATGCCAATACTTTGTAGAAAAACCTTATGACGGAAATTTCCACATAGTCATCCCGATGAAAAGAAAACAGTGGATCGTCTTCAGGGATGTCCGATCATAATCGTATCTGAGCCGCGCTCTTCCTTTCCTTGATTTCATCCAAGCACCCATAAAGTCGAACTGCAATCTGACGAGGGATGGTCAGATTACCTAATCGATTGTTGGGGCGAATCTGAGGCATGTGATAAGCTAACCTGCCATATGAAGTGAAATCCCAACCGAGAGGTAACGCCTTGTAATATAGTGAAATTCACGCGGCATCCCTGCCGCTTCTACGAAAGACAACCGTCTGGCGCCTACTAACGCCCAAGTCGTTTCTGGACGGACACTAATTAAGGTAAAATGACTCTTTGCTGAATGGATCTATCTGTACCCTTAGGATAATAGATGTTGCCGTTGTTCAATTTTGCCAAGATAAATCGACTGTTTATTGTTGCGTTTTTAATAGTGAAGGGTACCGCAACGGTCGGTTTTGCAGCGGAAATCGATAGTGTAACGACAAGAAATGTGAAGTTGAAAAATAGTCGGGCAGCTATCAATCAAATCTTCAATCAACGCATCAGGGACGGTATAGCAAAGGCCAATCAGGAACACAAAAGCGTTGTTATCGTCGGTGACCTTGAGATCTATCGAGAAAGGGAGTACTGCGATGAGGAAACACTTTACAGGGAGCTGAGGAAAGCTATTTTCGAATCCAATACGGTGGCATGGGGGCTTAAAGGCTACCACCTGGATAAGCAGTTGCGCAGTCTGCTTGCCATGAAGAGTTATTCCCTGCCTTTGAATGATTCGATCTATCGGGATATCGATTATATAGAAGGGGTTTCTCTCAACCTCAAGGAGCTGAGTGATGCTGTCAATGTCGACGATGTTCTCATTGGTATTGACAAGCTAGGTCATTTTTTTGCGCAAGGGTGGCGATATTTCGAAATGGTGGAGTTCAAAGAAAAGACGATTTATGACGCGCTTGCCTGGGGTAGAGAGAAAGAGTCTGGCCTGTTTGGTTATAGCACCACCGGCAT
>JASFJX010000066.1:0-10075 GCA_050119385.1 Candidatus Thiodiazotropha sp.
CCTGTAGCGTAACTCACCCGGTGGGTGAGTATGCTTATCGGACACTTTTTCTATAAGAACAACAAATAAGTAGCAGAATGGAGCGGTCAACTGATTTTTTTAGGTTGAATTAGCGACGGCTAGTCCTACGCTCGCATGCCTTGCCAATGGCGCTTGTGGTGCGGCTGAGAGTTACCGAATTTACCGAGCGGCCCACTAGTCACTCTAGTATTACGTCAGCAAGACATGGGCACGTAAAAGTTGGGAATAGTGGTTATCTTGGGCGGTACGCAGTCGCCTGGATCCGATCAAGGGAAGAGCCCTAATTTATAATCATGCATTTTTTCTTTCGCTGAATACCCATAATTTACTTAGAAAAAAAGTAATCACTGGAATAAATATCACGACAACCATCAGTGAAACTCGGTGAGACAGCGAAAAAGATGTCTCGAGAAAATGTAACAAAACCTCACTGAGCGCCAAGGTAGTTAGCGAGACAGTGATAAATCTTAAAAACACTCCTGTAGTGAGCTGCGTATTAAATGTAAATTTGCTGTGTCCAAACAATGACACCATAACCGCCAAACAATAACCGACTAACTGAGAGGCATAAATGTTCAAACCAACATATTCGTAACATAATACAGCAATAAGATAATTAGTTAATGTTGCAGATATACCTACTACACCAAAGTAAAACACTTGGCGAAATAGTTTAACTGAAAGCATCTAAAACCTACCTAACCCGCTTTATTGTTATCAATATCCAGGCCAATTGTTTCTTGAATGATATAAAGCGGGCGATTCTTTACCTCTTTAAATATTCGGCCAACATATTCACCCAGCAAACCAAGAAAAAACAGTTGTATTCCTCCCAGGAATAGCGTGGTCACCATGATTGACGCATAACCTGGCACATCCACACCAAGTATTAGTGTTTTAGTCACAATAAACAAGGCATATATAAAAGAAAAGAATGATATAAAAAATCCCAGATAAATGCCTGCACGGATTGGCAAGGTACTAAATGAGGTCAGACCATTAAGTGCAAAATTCCACAGTTGCCAAAAGTTAAATTTTGAATCGCCCTTTGCGCGAATAGGTCGCTCATATTCTACACATGTACTGCTATAGCCTGGCCAACAATACAAGCCCTTCATAAAACGATCCTTCTCGGGTAGTTGACGAATTATGTCAACTACTTTCTTATCCATGAGCCTGTAATCACCCACATTGTGCGGTATATCAGTTTCACTCATCTTATTGAAGATGGAATAAAACCATAGCGCTGTATTTCTTTTTAAAAAACCATCAGATTCACGAGAACTTCTTTTTGCATATACGACATCATAACCCTCACGCCATTTTGCCAGCATATCAATAATCAGCTCCGGCGGATCCTGAAGATCCGCATCAATTGGAATTACAGCGTCCCCACTGGCGCAATCCAATGCTGCTGTCATTGCAGGCTCTTTACCAAAATTGCGCGAAAACGATACCACTTTAATCCTCTGATCTTTAGCCGCATATTCACGCAGAAGTTCCAGCGTGGCATCAGATGAGCCATCATTAACACAGATAAATTCATACTCGATACCAGCGGTTGAAAGTACCTTGTTTGTTCGTTCAAAAAATATGGGAATAACACTTTCTTCATTATACATCGGCACTAACAGCGTTAATAACTTGCCTTCAAGCCCCATGAGTAGAGCTGAATCTGTAGCGGGATCCAGCGAAACAGACTCTGTTTCAGTCACAAATTGTTCGCGATTATCATCTGTTAAACTATTCATTGTCCAACTCGCTTGTCTGCGTTTAAGTCCTTTGGTTTTTTTACCCAAAGACCGATATGACGTTGGCGCGAATGATTGTATTCATGCCAAACATAAGACGATTTAATGTGCCCGTTTATTTTATGAAAATGTTCATCTTTGTCGCTAGGCCCAAATACTATGTATTCTACATCATTGGATGCAAGCCAGTTCAAAGAATCACCCATTTCTCCGCGATAAAATTGATCAATCTCGCTTTTCAAAATCCAGACACGGGGAACCTTACCGTGCCAGGTATTAAGGTGGGAAGGCCAGCCCAGGAGAACTGGTTTATCATTATATATGCCGTATATGCTGGTGTTGCTATAAGCGTTATCTAAAACACTTTCAAGCACCACACCTTTTGGCGCTTCCTTCAAGTACTCGAAAACCATTCGATTTGTTGGATTATTTGTATACCAATCATGACCCGCCAGCTGACCTTGATAATGCCGCCCAGAGTAATACCAATATCTCGCCAGATCTAAAGCGGCAATATTTATTATCATAAAGATAACTACAGTACCCCAACGAATCCATTTTTTTGAAGAACCTAAACAGACCGCACCGAGTGTGACAACAACGCCAGTTTGTATCCAACCCCACCATTTCATGACACTGTTGGTACGTTCATATTGAGCACCTGTAGGATCATCGATATAGATAAACTCTGAAATGATGAGCATAAACATCCAGGTTACAGAGAGCGTTATACTAAGGCGCCTGTATTTTTTCTCAAATAACCCTAAGCAAAGTAATAACAACACATGCCAATGCATACCTAAAAACCGAGAAATCGGCGTATGCATATCGCCTCTTACAAAATCTATGGGCGTTGGTAGTGAATTGGCGGTAAATCCAGTTAAAAATGGATAAATCAAAAACGTTCCCGCGATTCCACCAGCAATCAATGCAAGCCAGTCTACAGGCATCCGGTAGATAAATCTGAATGCAATCCAACCACCTATTAATATTACGATAAGAGGAAAAGTCCAAGTATTAGTAATCAACATTACCGGTACGCATAAGGCCAGTAACGCGGGACTGAGACGTGACTCCCGGTTGTGTTCAGAATGCACAATCAATGCGAAAGCAAGCAGTAGCAGAAAAAAACCACCGACGGTCGGATGGTAGTCTCCAAGAAAAAACTGATAACCAAGGTTTTCAGAAGGAAGGACCATCAAAGGTCTGCTTTTCGTTTTGTTGTTTACTGGTTGTGCTTCATCAGCCGTCGATTGACTTCTCTTGTTATCGGCAGAAAATTTAGTGTCCAGTTCTCCGCCAATAAAGCGGACACTGGATATGATATTTCTCCGTGAATAATTTTCTAAAGCGCGTTCGTACTGAACCCATTCACTTTTATTTTCTGTATCGGGCGCAACAGGTGATTGGATGGCTAAATGCAAGATGGGTGAAAAGCCTGTCCCCCCAAAAGCAAGCGTACATACCAGTAGAATACGTAAAATCTTTTTTTGAATGTAGTATCCACTGACTGACCAAGCTAATGTCAGTGGTAATGCGGCAAGCAAGGCAAAAGAGATGTTGTAGCATACACCAATATCTAAATTGAATACACGACCAAGCAAGGCTGCCGCATAATGTTGAAATGCGTAATAGTAATCGAATAAATGAGGGGGGTTCCAGTTATCAAGAGGCGGCAAGGTATCGCCAGGATAATAATTGCTGATAAAAAACAGATCTGTAATTTTTTCTGATGATGGCGAGATACCTGGATACGAGTATCGCCAGAAAAGTCCGTATAGGAAGGCCAGAACAAATACCAGTTCAGATTGCCAATACTCTTTCGATAGTGTTTTAATATTATTCTTCCACAACAAAAACATACCGAATGTTACTGCTATAGGTAACATCCAGTTGAGCTTGCCCAGCCCAAAAAAGTGCTCGACAAAAAACAATACAAGAACTACCAGCAGTAAACCTATCGAGCGCGCAATAGCGATATCCGGAAAATAGCGACGGCTCATCAAGGTAACACCCGCAACACTGATCCAGATAAACAACAAGGTGGAAGCAAGATATATTAAATACATGTATTTATCCGCTTTTTACATTAACAATAGGTAAATCAAACGATTATCGATCATTTTAACAAGCAAGTTCTATAAGAAAAATTTCATACGGGACATATTATAGATAACATAGCCAGTAACACTGATGTAATAGATGAGTGTCAACGCTGTTACCTTTTCAGGTATAGGCGGACGCAAAGCCAGAAAAAGAGATAAGCTGACCAAATAATAACGCTGCTCAATTAACGGCAATGGCACTGTTGCAAGCAAGGTGACTGGCAGCAATAGCATTAATGGCATGCGATCTTTGGTAACAAGTGCTGCCGCGTAGTAGCTAAGAGCCATCCATGCCATGGCAAAATAGCTCAAAATGCGTAACCAATAGACATCACACGAGTAGTAAAGAATGAGATTATGGCGATAAAACGACAACTCCTTGGTGTTGTATTTATGAGGATGTTCATAGGTTTCCATATAAACAAAAAACATCACAATAATAAGTAATATCAACCACTTATTATTTACCAGCAGGTCTTTTACATCACCAAGCCGAGCGATATTATAGGGCAAAAACAGAGCGAAACTCACCAACAGAAAAAAATAAAAGTTAGAGATGTTGAGACTAACTTGATGTTGATCCGCATCTCCTACTGCTACACCACCATTCCAGATTACAAACACACCAAAAGACAGAATAACAAGGATAAATGGCCACACTTTTTCAAGATATGCTGATAGTGTGGATTTACTCAATAGCGGTCTATCCATATCCAACAAAATCAGCAAGCAGCAATAACCAACCCAGATTAAATTCGGTTGGCGTACAAACACCGCAAAGAAGGCAAACACAGCCGCCATTTTATATTTCTTTTTTAATGTACGCTCGATCATGGCCAAGGCAAAAGCCAGTGAAAACAGATCAGTGTAGATAAGAAAAAACAGCGGGAAAATAATTGGAACAAATACAAATTGAAGTGTACGTATGTACGCTTGATGAGGATAAAATGTTTTCACCAAAGCTAAAAAAGACGGAATTGCGATGGCACTAAGCAATAAGTTAGAAAATCTTAAGAAGTTAAGTTCAGTAAAACCATGCAATTTGACAATAAGTGCATTGGCAGCATGATACACCGGCACCATAGTGACATATTTGAAGTGCTCATAACTACCGTTGATAAATTTATAAATCTGATATGAATGCACTCCCTCATCGCCAATCGTATCCTTCAAGTGCATAAAAACGTTAAAACCCAGAAGTAAGCTAACAGCGATTAAGAACCAGAATAACAGTAGCGTCCTATCCGCTGGTTCCGCCGGCAGAATGGGAGTGTTTGGTGTTGGGTTTGTTTCAGACTGAGGCTTCAAAACATAAATCTCTATAATACAGATACTCAAGGAATCATCAGATTAAATTATTTTTCATAGCCTCTAGTTCATACTCTCTGCGAGTCAAAACTGATACTAATACAGCCTATTATTAAGGTATTAAAAAAAATCAGCAATCTAAACTTGAGATAGAGCATGTAGCTTTCACTCTAGAAAAAAACAGTGGATTCAATAAAGCCTGACGTACGTCAGCCAGTATTAAACCCCACATTGTCCGGATTGACGCTCTCACCAAGACACACCTAGGCAAGGACACTCAGTACATGAATCCAAGATAGTTTCAAATCACAGTGTTAATACCTACCTGGTAAAAAAGTTGTAGAAAGAGAAAAGAGTTAAAAGCGTGACGAAGGTCACACATATGCAATCAGCACCATCTTATGTAGGATAAATTGCACATCGATATCAATGCAAGTAGCAACTATTGGACTTCTACATAACGAAAAGGGAATTAACTTCTTAATACAAAACAGATAGACACTATGCTCAAGCTACAACTATTCGAGGGCGATATGTAGAAAAGACCCATTTGGTCTTTCTTTGTGAAGCACAAGGATTTGTGACCATATGACTGAAAAACATCGCAAATATCTACTGAAATACCCACCTAAAACCGGTTCTATTAACCCCCCAATTAGAGCAAAAAATATACCGTCAATTTATTGGCATGTAAAATTATTCGACGCCTAACTATCGATTATTACGTATTTTTATTAATTTGAACTACGTCTAATTAATACCTTAAATTCATAATTTGTGATTGTTTTCATATTTATTTTTTGCTGCCAATCACATTTAATATCAACTTAGTTGACTAGATAATCAATTAGGTCAAACGTAAGAGACAGGGAGGCCTCCTTGATACGACACCGATGACACGATCCGTAAAGCCGATGCCATCAATCAGGTACAACTGAATTAAGAGCGTAACTATGGGGTTAACAACATGCACTACCTGAAGCCAATACCCAAAGCTATTTCATCCTGTCTTATGCTTGCTAGCCTAGGGGTAACCAGTCCTTCCCAAGCAGTCGTTCCCTATCAGGGTTATGCTGATGCGGGAACCTACTATACCCAGATAGCGAATGAAACCAATCGCATTATTATCAAGTATCGCGATGGAGCTGCAAGGGGAGCTGCCACCTTTGGCGATTTGGCCACACAGATGTCACAAGCCACTGGGCGCACCATGAACCATATTCGCGCCATGGGCACTGGCGCACAGGTATTCAAACTGGATGAAACACTGTCTCTGGAGGATGTTCAGGGGATTATCCAACAGATCAAGGAAGATCCGAATGTGGAATATGCCGAACCGGATAAGCGCCTCTTTCCCATGTACACACCGAACGATAGCCGCTACAACGAACAGTGGCAATATTTCAAGGATACGGTCGGTATAGGAATGACCGAAGCCTGGGATACCAACAAGGGTGAAGGCGTCATTGTAGCGGTGGTCGATACCGGATATTTGGAGCACGCGGACCTTGTCGACAACCTCATACTCCCCGGATATGACTTTTTGTCCGATTCCAGCATGGGCAACGACGGCGATGGACGTGATGGGGATGCCGCCGATGAAGGCGACTATGCACCACAATGCAATACAAGTCAGAGCACCTGGCACGGCACTCATACAGGCGGTACCGTCGCCGCGGTGACCAACAACAACACCGGTGTCGCTGGCGTTGCGTTCGAGGCCAAGTTACTACCCGTTCGTGTTCTCGGTACTTGCGGCGGCCCAATATCGGATATTGCTGACGGCATCATCTGGGCCGCCGGTGGCAGTGTCAGCGGTGTACCGGATAACGATCACCCGGCTCAGGTTCTCAACGTAAGTTTGGGAGGAGACGGCAGCTGTTCCCAGACCATGCAGAACGCTGTTAACAAGGCCCGCCAGTTGGGTGCGACCGTCATAGCGGCCGCGGGTAATTCCAGTAAGGATGCATCCAATGTCGAACCCGCCAGTTGTGAGGGTGTGATCACTGTCGCCGCGACCAACAAAGATGGGGAACTGGCCGACTTCTCGAACTACGGCAGCGTTATCGACATCGGTGCTCCGGGCGTCGACATACTCTCCACACACAACGCAGGCACAATCTCGCCAGGAAACGATAGTTACTACAGCTGGGAGGGTACCAGTATGGCTACTCCCCATGTCAGTGGTGTGGCCGCGCTGCTCTACTCTCTGGACCCTGACATTACGCCTGACGAAGTGGAGTCGATTCTGAAGGAGACCGCCACTACCTACCCGAGTTCATGCAGCGGCTGCGGTGTCGGTATACTCAACGCGGCGGCAGCCGTCGCAGCGGTGAATACCGTAACGCCGACACCGACACCGACGTCTACACCAACACCGACATCCACGCCAACGCCAACACCAACACCAACACCCAACCCTAATTTGGTCATGTTACAGAATGGTGTCATCGAGAGTGGACTCAATACCCAAGCAGGTACTCAGTTACTATTCGCCATCGATGTACCTTCCGGCGCCGTGGCGCTTAAATTCACCATGAGCGGCGGTACAGGTGATGCAGACCTATATGTTCGATTTGGTTCCGAACCAACAACCAGCAGCTACGATTGCCGCCCCTATCTCTCAGGCAGTGATGAGACCTGTGAGTTCAAGCAGTCACAGGAAGGCAGATACTACGCGATGATCGATGGATATAGCACTTTTTCCGATGTATCGCTCGTAGCATCATATGAGAAAGGAACAGCAACGCCGA
Organism: Candidatus Thiodiazotropha sp.; assembly: GCA_050119385.1. Classification (GTDB taxonomy): domain Bacteria; phylum Pseudomonadota; class Gammaproteobacteria; order Chromatiales; family Chromatiaceae; genus Thiodiazotropha. Next base: position 7,939 of record JASFJX010000066.1, read on the forward strand.
CGCCAACCCCGACGCCGACGCCAACCGCAACGCCAACCCCGACGCCGACGCCAACGCCGACTCCAACTGCAACGCCAACCCCGACGCCGACTCCAACTGCGACTCCAACTCCAACACCAAGCACCTGTGCTTTCCCTGACACTTTTACGAGTTGGGAAGAGATCGAGGAATGGTTGAGATGTATTAATCCTTGGATGCCGTAACAATCAGGGCACGCATCCTCGAACAACACTGTTCGAGGGTGTCGCCCATTCTCTTTGCTGTGCTAAACAAACTTTTACATTTGATGATAACTAGTGCGATGAGGGTTCAAAAAAGTGAGCGCTGCATTTGCTAATATCAGTGCATTGCCAAGAGAAGTACCACTGATAGTGGTTACGCTTCACAAAATTATCAATTGCAATCACTGCGGCAGACAGAAGATAGAGTATTTAATCACCCATCAATGGCATTTCGACCAAGAGGGGTCGCCTGTTTGCTCATACTCAATAGAGAGAGTTGTGAGACAGATACACACTCTCTCAAGGATAAATCGTCATGACTTGACTTAAGCGTTATAAATAAATGTTTAGATAATGGGGCCTATGTATCCGGGATACCTAAAAACGAAAGATTGGCACCGGTATTATCACGACTCAGTGACTTACTTTAGGGTCTGAATCTATTAACGGGAGTTCACATGAACATGATCAAAGCACATAAAATAAATCCGCCCGATAGGGCCGTACCCAAACTATTTTTTTGTTTGTATCTTATCTTTCTTTTAGCGGTAATACCGGCCGGATATAGCCTTGCCGCTGAAGAAGACGATTTAACAGCAATGACCCAGTATGCAAACAATAATCTCCTTGAAATTTTGAGTAATATTCCCATAGGTGAGGAGGAATATTACGGTTTCCACAACCGCGATGAGATAAATCAGGCAGCGCTGGGAATACCTTACCAGGAATATGACCTGGACCAGGAGCAACCAACCGGCTACTGGAGAGTGCCGGTGACGGTTGACGGAGAGAACCGTGCCCTACTCCGATTGATAAACACAGCAGAAGGTTGGGCATTTGCCGGACTCGGCGGCGCCCAACTGGCACGCAACCTGGATGATCAGGAAACTTATATGATCAGCCAAGGCACCACCCCCAGCACAGGGAGAATCGTACGGGATTTTTCCATGCGCTGTGACTATGTGCAGTTTGATCAACAACACAACGCCAGCCTCTCAGGTACCGTATATCCACTGTGGTCTGCTTATGGATTTATCTCTACATTCGGAAACAATGGCCGTGCCAGGGTTGCGAATTATGCAGGTTATGACCTGGATGCAATCAAGGAGATGCGCTTGAAGGCTCAGGAGACAATGGGAGCCCCGAACTCCTTTGGTAATTCAGGCTGGGGGAACTAAACAATGAAAAAATCTATCAGTTTAGGGCTACTTGGATTTCTGGTGCCGGCTCTCTCCCATGCCGTGATCCTAGATGTACCTTTTGCGGAGCAAGAACAGGATCAATGGTGCTGGGCTGGAACCAGCCAAAGCATACTGGGTTATTACGGAAATGACGTAGAACAGTGTGAAATCGCGGAATATACAAGAACACATGCCACCTTTCATGATTTTGGTGATGATAACTGTTGTGACAATCCCAGCGGTGATTGCAACTACTGGAATTACAATTATGGGCAAACCGGTAGCATCCAAGACATCCTGCAGGACCTAGGAGATCCTTCTATCACCAATGAGGGTATAGGAAGCGTACTCACCGAGGAGGAAATCACCGATAATCTTGAGCAAGGCCGCCCCTTCGTTCTCCGCATCTGTTGCGGTGGGCACTTCGTCGTGGGACGGGGCTTTGAGGATGGTAACCTCTATTATATGGACCCCTGGCCAGGTGAAGGATTTGGTTACGGTCCCTATGGTCCTTCAGTCAACGGAAGGACTTGGACCCATACCAATGTCATGACGGTTAGTCCTTCCACAGTGACACCCACGCCGACAGCGACACCCACGCCGACAGCGACACCCACGCCGACAGCGACACCCACGCCGACAGCGACACCCACGCCGACAGCGACACCCACGCCGACAGCGACACCCACGCCGACAGCGACACCCACGCCGACAGTGACACCCACGCCGACAGTG
>JASFJX010000067.1:0-10020 GCA_050119385.1 Candidatus Thiodiazotropha sp.
CACCTGAGGATAGGCCCCACTCTCGAGCCCCCAACCTTCCGGTGTATGACAAACAGAACAGATACGGTAGACCCGCTTACCGTTCTCTAAGTTTGGCGTCAGTTTCAATGCCTGCTCATATTCACGCATAGCATCATCAGCCGGTTGTGCTATCACATGCCCCGTCGTCAACATGCAAAGTAAAGAGTATGCCCAGATAGACTTTCTCATTGAAACTCCAATATGTGATTTCTCGTTGTTGCACAGCCGACCGGAACGACCCATTCGATCGAACCTGAGTACCATTTTGCCTGTCAAGAATGACACCACAGGCGAGACTCTTTTAGCACTTCAGAATTAAGCCTATATAACGATGTAATATAGCTAGGGTATTGCCTGGAGACAATAAATAAAGCGTAAAATCAACTTTATTCCACTGAAAAAATCATGGTTGAAACAGAGAAGAGTAATTGCATATAAAGCGCAGTTTTGCGATCCAAGGTATCGGGTTAATAACTAATCGCCAGCTAAAGATAATTAAGAGCGCATGGCGCCACTTAACTATGAACAGGCTGATCTACAGCGAACTGCCGCCACCCGAGTTGACCGAGTTTGCTTATCCGGGTCAACCAGGCGATGCTCGTCGTGATGAATTATCTCTAAGCCAAACCTGTTACGCTGATTCGCGTCCCTGCGCGGCATGCTCTCTTAACGAATACGATCAGAGGCAATCGCATGGAATCAACTGATACTCTCTGCCAGGTTGGCCTGAAAAATCGCCTTGTGAATATCACCCAGGCTGAGCATCCCAATCAGCTCTCCACCATCCGCAACCGGGATACGGCGGAACTTATGGCGCACCATTATCGTGGCGGCTCGCAGTATGTGCATATCCGGACTCACCGTAATGACACTCTGCGACATGAGGTCGGATACCTTGAGATTCACCACATCCTTATACTGCAACATCATTTTGTCGTAGTCAGGTGAGGAGATTCCATCCATGACCTCCTCAAGGGTAGGAAACATGCGATGCAATACATCTTTCTCGGCAATGAGTCCCACCAATTTATCACCCTCAACCACTGGCAGACCGCTATAACGAAACAAGCACATAAGAGAAACGACCTCCAGAAGCTTGGTATCCGGCGCCACCGTTTTCGGCGTTCTTGTCATGATTTCGCTTACTAGCATTGATATAACTCCTCGTTTGTTCCCTTGTTTTTTTTAATTTAATTATTGTTGTATTTGCGAGTTTTTAATTGATCAAGTAACCAAATACCATACGCATTATGTATCTGGATGCCAACCCTTTTCCTACGGGTAACGAACCATCGTTAAACACTCCAGATAGGGAAATAAATTCTCTACTCCTTGGGGATCACATTCAGCTAACTAAAAAAAGCCTGATTCCCACTATCGATTACGCCACTCAGGGTAAAAAATTACTCAGCAACCTAAGTCGATGATTTTCAGACAAAAGGTCATTTCAATCCATAACTTATCCACAAACCACGCACAGAGCAGCCCCCTTTTTCCACAGCCTCATACACAATATCTTGTGGTTGACATCGGCCAAATAGGATATATATTGTGTTTACTGGTTTTGAGGTCCCGGATCACGATTCCACCTTAATAACCCAACAATACGCCGGAGACCTATCCGGCCTAGGCGTGAAAACCCGGCACCAAGGGGGAGCAACTCCCACGGCAAGGGACCGGACACAAACAGGGGCGCACAGACAGGGGCATGCAACAATCCGCATACATCAGTCACCCTGTCAGCAGAAGAAAGACAGCAGAGCATTCAACAACAGACAATCGACAGCCAGGGCAGTCAGTTCATCGGTCCGGCGCATTAAGAAAATTCAGGAGAAGAGATGCCCACTCAAGCAGCCAATAGCAACGCTTCCATTTCAGTTACCCAGCCACCCTTGGCGCAAGAGCCACAACCACAGGCCAGCTCCAACAGCACCGGCGGCATCCAGGTCATACGCCGTAACGGCAAGGTCACCCACTTCGATCCCAGTAAAATCAGTGTTGCCATGACCAAGGCCTTCCTTGCCGTAGAGGGTGGCAGTGCAGCCGCTTCAAGCCGCATACATAACACAGTCCAGGCGCTCACCGATCAGGTGGTTGGCGCACTGACCCGCCGCCTGCCCGACAACGCTACGGTACATATCGAGGATATCCAGGACCAGGTGGAGCTGTCACTGATGCGCTCCGGCGAACACAAGGCAGCCCGCGCCTATGTTCTCTATCGTGAACGCCAGAGCCAGAAACGCCAGGAAGAGGAAGCCAAGCGCGCCGAGATCGAAGGTATCCCACAGGAGCATATCGTCAATGTCACCCTGGCAGACGGCTCCAGCCGCCCCCTCGACGTGGAGCGCATGCAGGCCCTGCTCAGCGAGGCCTGCAACGGACTGGATGAGGTCGATGCCAGCCGCCTCCTGCAGGAGGCCTGTCGCAACCTGTTCGACGGCGTGAAAGAGAGCGACGTCTCCCAGACCCTGGTGATGAGCGCCCGCACCCTGATCGACCAGGAACCCAACTACTCCCAGGTCGCCGCCCGTCTGCTGCTCGACATTCTGCGCCGGGAGGCCCTCGGTTTTCTCGGCCTCGACACCCAGGTCAACACCCAGGCGGAGATGACCGATTGCTACGCCAGCTACTTCAAGCGCTATATCCAGCAGGCCACTGACCTGGACCTGCTCGACAGTCGCCTCGGCCAGTATGATCTGGATCGCCTGATCGCCGCCATCAAACCGGAGCGGGATCTGCAATTCACCTATCTTGGGCTGCAGACCCTCTACGACCGCTACTTTATCCATAGCGAAGATGGCGTTCGCTTCGAGCTGCCCCAGGCCTTCTTCATGCGCGTCGCCATGGGCCTGGCCATCAATGAGATCGACCGGGAGACCCGGGCTGTCGAGTTCTATGATCTGCTCTCTTCATTCGACTTCATGAGCTCCACCCCGACCCTGTTCAACTCCGGCACCCTGCGCCCGCAGCTCTCCAGCTGCTACCTGACCACCGTGCCCGATGACCTGGACGGCATCTATAGCAGCATCAAGGATAACGCCCTACTCTCCAAATTCGCCGGCGGCCTGGGCAACGACTGGAGCCGGGTGCGCGGCCTCGGCGCCCACATCAAGGGCACCAATGGCAAGTCCCAGGGCGTCGTCCCCTTCCTCAAAGTGGCCAATGACACCGCGGTGGCGGTGAATCAAGGGGGTAAGCGCAAGGGGGCGGTCTGCGCCTACCTGGAGACCTGGCACATCGATATCGAGGAGTTCCTGGAGCTGCGCAAGAACACCGGTGACGAACGCCGCCGCACCCACGACATGAACACCGCCAACTGGATCCCTGATCTGTTCATGCAGCGGGTCGCCGAGGAGGGTGACTGGACCCTCTTCTCCCCCAACGACACCCCGGACCTGCACGAACTCACCGGCAAGGCCTTCGAAAACGCCTACCTCGCCTATGAGGAGAAAGCGGCCATGGGCCAACTGAGTATCAGCAAGACCATCAAGGCGGTGGATTTGTGGCGCAAGATGCTCGGCCTGCTGTTCGAAACCGGCCACCCCTGGATCACCTTCAAGGACCCCTGCAACCTGCGTTACAGCAACCAGCATATGGGCGTGGTGCACAGCTCCAATCTCTGCACCGAGATCACCCTGCATACCACCGACCAGGAGATCGCGGTCTGCAACCTGGGTTCGGTCAATCTCACCGCCCATGTGGACGAGAACGGCCTCGACCTGGAAAAGCTGGAAAAGACGATAACCACCGCCATGCGTATGCTCGATAATGTTATCGACTACAACTACTACAGCGTACCCCAGGCACGTAACTCCAACCTGCGCCACCGCCCGGTGGGGCTGGGCATCATGGGCTTCCAGGACGCTTTATATAAACAGCGCCTCGCCTACACCTCGGAACAGGCCCTCGAGTTCGCTGACCGTTCCATGGAGGCGGTAAGCTACTTCGCCATCCAGGCCTCCTCCGACCTGGCGCTGGAACGGGGCCGCTACTCCACCTACGAGGGTTCCCTGTGGAGCCAGGGCGTACTGCCTATCGACTCGCTCAAACTGTTGAAAACACAACGGGGCGACTACCTGCAGGTGGACGAGAGCCAAACCCTCGACTGGGACAACCTGCGGCAGAAGATCCAGCGCCAAGGGATGCGCAACTCCAACACCATGGCCATCGCACCCACCGCGACCATCTCCAACATCTGCGGTGTCAGCCAATCCATCGAACCGACCTACCAGAACCTGTTCGTCAAATCGAACCTCTCCGGCGAGTTCACCGTGGTCAATCCCTACATGGTCCACGATCTGAAGAAGCTGGGACTGTGGGACGAGGTGATGATCAACGATCTGAAATACTATGACGGCTCCCTGCAGCCCATCGACCGCATCCCGGCGGAGCTCAAGGCGGTCTACGCCACCGCCTTCGAGATCGATCCCCGCTGGCTGGTTGAGGCCGGCTCCCGGCGCCAGAAATGGATCGACCAGGGCCAGTCCCTCAACCTCTATATGGCCGAGCCCTCAGGTAAGAAACTGGACAACCTCTATAAACTGGCCTGGGTACGCGGCCTCAAGACCACCTACTACCTGCGCTCCATCGGCGCCACCGGCGCGGAGAAGACCTCGGTCAAACAGGGTGATGACGGCAATAGTGTCGACCTGATCGGCGGCAGTAGCAGTGAAGCGCCCAAGGCCTGCTCCTTACTCGACCCGGATTGCGAAGCCTGCCAATAGGCGATGCAACGAGAAGCCACCACGCAAGCGATAAAAAGAGAGAGGAATAGAAGATGCTGAATTGGGACGATCCACTCGCCAAACCGACGCCCATGGAAACCGCGCCGAGCCCTGCCGTCGTTGAAAGCAAACCAGCTCAGCCGCAACCGGCCCATCCCCATGTCGTGGAAGAGGCCGCCCTCGCCCTGCTGGCTGAAGAACAGGCAGAGACCGAGGCCATGACCGCCATGGCACCGATCAACCCGGATGACAAACGGGTCATCAACGGCATGACCGACATCAACCAGCTGGCACCCTTCAAGTACCCCTGGGCCTGGGAATACTTCCTCAACGCCAACAAGAACCACTGGACCCCACTGGACATCAACATGGCCCAGGATGTCCACGACTACCACCACAAACTGACCCTGGAGGAGCGCCACGTCTACGAGAACGTGCTCTCCTACCTCACCACCTCCGACATCCTGGCGATGCGCAACATCGGCCTGGCGGTAATGGAAAAGATGTCGGCCCCGGAGCTGCAGATCTACCAGGCGCGCCAGGTCTACGAAGAGTCCCTCCACACCTGGACCTACCAGCACTGCATCGAGACCATCGGCCTCGACCAGGGGGAGATCTACAACCGCTACCGGGTAGTGCCTGAGATCAATAAAAAGATCCAGATCACCAACCGCCGCCTCTCTTCCATCCTACGCGCCGACATCGACCTGCGCGACCCGGACGAGCTGCAGAACTTCGTCATGGCCTACATCTTCTTCGCCGCCATCTTCGAAGGCTGCTGGTTCTACAACGGTTTCAGCCCCATCTTCGCCCTGCAACGACGCGGCCTGATGAAGGGCACCGCCGAACAGCTGCAATACATCATGCGCGACGAAGTACTGCACGCCTCCTTCGGCATCCGGGTGGTGAAACAGATCATCCAGGAAGAGCAAATCACCCTCGACAAGCAGGCCCTGCGCCAGATGTGGGACGAAAGCGAAGCCGCCGAAATCGGTTACGCCGGCTACATCCTGCGCGACCCCATTCTCGGTTACTCCAAAGAGGACCACGTCGGCCAGTTCCGCTTCATCGCCAACCGCCGCGCCAGACAGCTCGGCATCGAAGAGCCCTACCCTGGCGCCGAGGCTACGCTGCCTTGGTTGGATGAACAGGCGCACTTGCGCAAGGAGAAAAATTTCTTTGAAACCCGAGTCACCGAGTATCAAACCGGTGGCGCGCTAAGGTGGGATTGAGTTTATCCGGAGACAAACAATGTACTGTTCACACTGTAAATCCCTGATGGTTGAAGTTAGCGTTCAACGCGACAATCGCACCGAGCAGACGCTGTATGAATGCCAGGTATGTCAACGCACCCAGCTCGTTACCCAGACACTGGACAAGTGGAGGAGTGATATTCTTTTAGCCGACAAGACGCTTCGGCAAGTGTGAGTTAGCCATATACAGCTTCTCGTTCCCACGCGAGAGCGCTTCTCGTTCCCACGCTCCAGCGTGGGAATGCCTATCTCGCAATCATCCGTACTGCGTTTTCTCGTTCCCACGCTCCAGCGTGGGAATGCCTATCTCGCAATCATCCGTACTGCGTTTCTAATATTCTACCCGCCGTATGCGTTCCCACGCGAGAGCGTGGGAACGAGATAAACAAGGACTGCAACGTGGGATTGGGGCATTTGCGGGCTTCCCGTCGCGCTGATATGTGCCATTTATTGGTTACACCACACTAGCAATCGGGCTCGCTCTCTCCTATAAATAACCCCAAGCTAAACCGAGTTGAAAAACCCATTTTCAAGGCCAATATACTCTAAACAAGGATTACACGGAGAGAACTGTGAAGCTTATTATTACCCTTGCACTCCTCTTATCCGCCGGCTCCTGGGTCTTCCTCGGATTGACCTTTAGCAATCTGCTATCGGGCTATTTCGAAGACCGCACCTGTTTGACCGACTGCGTCAAGACTTACTATTTTTTGGCTGGAGGTTTGGGGATAGCCGGCGTACTGCTTGCGGCCATCGCCTGGGTTCGCTCAGGGTTCACCGGCTTGCCATTTCTGTCTTTGGTCGTTACGGCACTCCCCTTTGGCATTGTTGCGGGCATCTTCACTATTGGCACGCTCGGGACTGCGCCCCATTAACTTAGAGCCATTCGAGGCGTCTCGACACAAGAAAAAAAGTGGCGCGAAACTTCTACCGATAATTCTCTATTCCAATTAAGAGCTATTATGTCACGTATCTTATTCTCCACAATCTGCCTCAGTCTGCTTGCCGGGTGTGGTGAGCAGCCACAGGATGCAGGGGCAATACCGGATATGCCGCGTTTCACTGAAGAACGGCTTGCAAAGGGACGCAGCATCTGGATGGGCACCTGCCGTAACTGCCATCTACTGGGTGTTTCAGGTGCGCCGGCTGTCACAGACAGTATCGCCTGGGCTCCGCGGATCGAAAAAGGCGCGCCTACTCTCTATCGGAGCGCACTCAACGGCATCAAGGGAAACGACGGTAAGTTTCGCATGCCGCCCCGAGGCGGCAATGACCGCCTCAAAGAAGAAGAGGTTCGCCAAGCAGTAGACTATATGATTGCTTCTGTTGAGGCTCTATCGCGTTAACCCGAATGTTTCATCCGGGAACGCGATGATCGTGCCGGAATTGCCGATCAGATGCGGATTTGTTATCTCGTTCCCACGCTGGAGCGTGGGAACGAGAAAAATGCTACAAAATTTTTACAAGGTTTTTTGAGGGTTATTCGCTGTCATCTAATACTGATTGATCGTCTTTGGGATCATAAATGTGGAAACGGTTCTTACCCATTCGCTTGGCGCAATACATCGCATGATCGGCATGGCGCAGCAAGACATCAGCATTAGAGTCATCCGGTGGGTAGAGCGTCATGCCGATGCTGACGGAAACGGCAATCGTCACCTTGTCTATGATCACCGGTTCGCTAACAATCCTGAGCAGACGATCCAGCACAAGGCGGCACTCCTCCAATGAGGATAGCTTAAGCAATAACAATACGAATTCATCGCCACCCATACGGGCAATGGTGTCATCCGGGCGAATCGCCGCTTGTAGGCGATGGGTAATTTCGATCAGCAGCCGGTCACCGGTTTCATGACCGTAGCGATCATTGATCGGCTTGAAACCGTCAAGGTCAAGATAGCATACAGCCAGCTGAAAAGGGTCGCGTCGCGTGCGTGCGATTGCCCGATCCAGGCGGTCGTTGAGTAGACGCCGATTGGGTACACCGGTCAATGCATCGTAATGGGCGATACGGTCGAGTTCTTTCTCATGCTCCTTGAGCGGGCTGATATCACTGAAGACGCTGATGTAGTGCTGTAACTGGCCCTCATCATCTCGAACAGCAGATATGGAGAGCATCACTGCGTATGCCTCACCGTTCTTACGGCGATTCCATATTTCGCCATGCCAATTATCCTGCTTTTGCAGAGTCTCCCACAATTCGTCAAAAAACGCTTGAGACTGCCGACCCGACGACAGGATGTTTGGACGCTTGCCGACAACCTCATCCCTCGTATAGCCGGTGATCCGGGTGAACGCCGGATTGACGTCGATAATCACGTGTTCTGAGTCAGTAATCATGACACCACCGTAGCTGTTGGCGAAGACAGTGGCAGCCAGACGCAGCTTTTCTTCCGCACTTTTGCGCTCGCTGATATCGCGAGTCAAGAGCAGGACATAAGCCACTCGTCCTGCCTCATCGAATTCCGGTGCGACATGCACTAATCCCCAGATACTGCTTCCGTCTGGTAGCAACAATTTATGCTCAAATTCAAACTCCTCGCCGCTCTGGATGGCATCACGCACCACCTGCTCGAAAAACGCTGCATCCGGTAGACCGGTTATCTGCGCCGGCGTCTTACCGCGCAACTCCTCCAAGCTAAAGCCCAGCAAGGCCTGGAACCCCGGGTTGACATAGACGAAACGCGCCTCGAGGTCATAGCGCACTAATAAGTCGGGAAGGTTTTCAGCCAGGGTATGGAACTCGCTGGCATATTGCGCCAGAAGCGATTCAGAACGTTTGCGTTGAGTGATATCGGAAATCACGCCGACCAGGATCGCCTCGCCCTGTGCATCGGTGAAGGATGTCTTGCGGGTATAGATGCAGCGCTTCTCTCCCCGGTCATCGGTGATTTCTTCCTCGTTCGAAAACTCCTTGCCGCTGTTGAAAACAACTTCGTCTCCTTCCCAGAACACTCGGGCTTGCTGCTTGGGGAAATAGTCGAAATCAGACTTGCCGATGAGCTCCTCCCGGCTGTGACCGATCAAACCACAGAGGGCTTGATTGACATATATCCATCGATGCTGTCGATCCTTTACGAAAATCGGATCGGCAACTGAATCGATAATGCGGTTGAGGAAGCTTCTCGAGGCGGATAATTCCGCTTCCAGTTTTTTACGCTCGGTAATATCGCGACCTATCCCCAGCACGCTTACAACATTACCCGTTTCGTCCCGTTCCGGCACAAAATGAATGGCGTGCCAACGCCAGCTGCCATCCACCGCCTGGAAATGCACATCCCAATCGGATGCAACGCCGCTACGCGCGGCCTCGGATACTCGCTCAGCGGTCTCTTGAAAAGCGCCATTCGCTATCTGTTGATGCGGTATCTCGGATTGCAGGTCCTTAAGACGAATCCCCAGGGTTTTCTCAATGACTGGATTGATATAGAGGATGCTGCCATCCGGCGCGTAACGGGCAATGTGGTCCGGACTGTTTTCAGCCAGGCTGCGAAACTTTCTTTCGCTGGCGCGCAATGCCCGATCGCTGCGCGCACGCTCCAGTGCGGAGGCGGCTGCGGTCTCCACCAATTGCAACAACCGAACGACCGTTTTTTCGTCGACAATCGGCTTGTCATCCATTACCGCGATCAAACCCATGGCTTGACCGGTGGAATCCGACAAAGGAATGCCTACATAACTTTCAACGCCCATGTCGGTCAGTAAGTCATCGGCAGGAAACAATGCTTGCATGCCCTGTGGATAACAGCATAATTTTTTGCCCATGACGTTTTCGCATGGCGTGTTTTCAAGCAGGTATCTGGTGTTAGGGGCTAATTCTTCCTGGCCGTACAGAGTCACTATTTCGGCCAGATTGGGATCATCTGTCAGTTGAGATATGATGGCATATTTCATACTCAAGGTTTCGCCCAGGTGTTGCGCCAGTGCGGGAAGGAAGCTTTCGGCCTTGCCCTTCCAGCCACGTTGAGCGATGAAGCGCAGGGTATCATCTATACCCTTCTCACTGATGCCCTCAAGGGTAG